>JAYTOQ010000001.1:0-2080 GCA_043747665.1 Polyangiaceae bacterium
AGCGCCTTCGTGATGCATGCAGGATGCACGATGTCGCGCGCGTAACCTAAGTCAGCGTAACAAAATGCGTTCTCGAGATGGAACCAGTGATCAGCCGAACCGGACCATGTCGGTCATGAACGTGCCCGTCGACGTCTCGAACTTGGTGACGCCCTTCTCCACGTCCTTCACGAACGTCTGATAATCGGGCTTGAGGATGTCGCCGATGTCGATGGTGGGCTTGCCGTAGAACTCGAGCGACATCAGGAGGAGCGCCTGGAGGCCGGAGTTGGAGCGCGTGGGATCGGTATGACCGAGCTTCACGAAGCCCCACTCCGACTTGCCGCCCACTGCGGGCCAGCCCTGGTTCGAGACGATGGCCTTCCGCAGCGATTTCCACGTGATGGTGCCGCCGCCGGCCTTGAGGAGCGCGTTTCCGCGATCTTCCCAGGCAACGAACACGAGCGGCGTGATGACCAGGGTCTGTGGAACGTCGTCGCCCGACGTGGCCACGATGTTCGTCTTGTTCTTCGTGTACCAGTCCGAGACGAGCAGGCTCAGGATGAGCGAGTCGGCCGGGCTGAAGACGGTCGGCTTCTCCTTGTCGTCGATCACCGCCTGCTCGGCGTCGAGCGAGCCCTTCACGATGAACTTGACCCGGATCTCCGGGTGCTCCTTGGCGAAGGACACGGCGGCCGCTTCGACCCACTCCTTCTTCTCGCTGCCGTAGAGCATCGAGATCTCGGTCACGCTCGCCGGCGCCGTCGCATCGGCGGCGGCAGCGGACGCGTCCGAGGCGAGGGGAGCGCCGTCCATCGCCGGCTTGATGTCGCCGCTCTTGCCGGTGAGGCTGAGCGCGATGACGGCGATGACTGCGACCAAGAAGACCGCGATGATGGCGAGCTTCACTTTCATGGGGATCTCATTTCCTGACCAGCGTCCGCGAGCGAAGCCAGCGTCTCTTCGAGGGACGTCAGCTCTCCGTTCATACGATCCAGATCTTCCTTCACGCTGCCCGAGAGCTCGTCCATCGCCTCGGCGTCGAGCGCCCGCATGCGGACGATCTTCGCGGGCAACCCGGCGAGCGTCGCGGCGATCCCGAGGAGGCTGGCATTGACGCGCTCCTTCGCGCTCCGCAGCTCGACGATGACGGCGAGGTGCTCCGCGCGGGCCTTTCGTGCGGTCTCGTACTGCGCCTTCGTCTCGGGATCCGTCGACGTCGACACCTTCTGGCGGAGCTGCGCCACGTCTTGCTCGAGGACGCGCGGATCGATCGAGACGAGGTACTTCCCGAGCTGCTCGCTGCGGTCGGCGAGGATGGCGGCGCGCGCCACCAGCTCCTCGGCGGAGACGAGCGCGAGCGCGAGGTTGGTCTTCACCTCCTCGGACGTATCCTCGAGGACGCGCACCAGCTCCGCCTGCGCCTCGACGATGGCCTGCACCGACGAGCGCGTCGCCGGATCCTTCAAGCGCGAAGGCACGGGCAGCGTGGCGCGCTTCGCCCGAGCCGCCTTCTTGTCGACGCCGGCGACGTAGTCCCACGCCACGAGCGCGGCATAGGCCACGCCGCCCAGCGCGAAGACCGGCACGGAATGCAAGGCGAGCGCCGAAACGGCAGCAGCGCCCACGACCGCCATGTTGATCGGTCCCGTGACCGCCTTCACGAGCTTCCTCGCGGCCTTTCCGCCCTCGCTGAAGCTGTTCGAGGAGTCGTCGGCCATCAGAAGAATGCCGCCATGTCCGCGTAGACCTGGTTGATGGTGTCGACGCTGCCCTTCACGCTCGAGCCCTTCGCGGCCTCGGCGATCTCCTCGAGCGCCTTGGGGTTCGCCTCGGTGCCGTACGCGATGGTGAAGACCTTGATCGCCGCCTCGTCGGCGGGGAAGCGCTTCTTCAGATCGGGGAGTGACAGCTTGCTGTTCTCGTCGTTGCCGTCGGTCATGACGACGATGGCGTGGGTGCGCATGGGGTTCTTGGCTGCGCGCTCCTGGAGGTTCGTGTACGCGGCAGAGACCGCATCGTAGAGCGCCGTGCCACCGTCGGCGGTGACTCCGTCGAGCCGCTGCTGGAGCTGCGCACGTCCGCCGCCTCCCAGCTTCAC
>JAYTOQ010000002.1:0-7072 GCA_043747665.1 Polyangiaceae bacterium
GCGCGGATCTGCGTCGCTTCCGCGCGGATCTTGCTCGCCTGCTCGCCGACCATCGCGGCGTCACCCTCTGCGACGTCGAGCGCTTTCCGTGCCCTCTCGGCGTCCGCGCGCGCGTGCGCGGCCTCGGCCAGCGCCTGCGCCGTCGCTTCCTTCGCCTTCGCGAGCGCGCCGTTCGCGCCTGCGGCTTCGTCCGCCTTCGTGCGGAGCTCGGCGATCTCGTCCTTGAGTTTCCCGAGCTCCGACGTCGCGCTCTTCGCCGCTTGGACGGCGAGGGCGAGATCGTCGCGCTCTGCTCGCACGGCCTGCAGGTCGGCCAGCGCGGCCTCGTGGCCCTTCCGCGACGAGGCGGTCTCCGTCTCGTAGCCCGCGAGCTTTGCCTCGAGCATCAACACCCGCTCGGTCGCGCGCTCGAGTCGGTCGAGTGAATCAGAGCGGTCGCGTCGCTGGTCCTCGAGTGACTTCTCCACCGCCGCTGCCTGCTGATGCAGCTTCGCCAGCTCACGACGGAGGGTGATCATGCCCGTCGCCGCGGTGTCGCTTCGACCGCCGTCGACGTTCACTACGTCGATGCGCCCGGTCGAGACGTCATCGTCGTCGGGCTCGGCGCGATCGTCACGACGCATCGACGTCGGAGGGTTGGTGTTGCGGTCGCTGCGCCGCTCCGCCTTGGATGTTTCGACGACCTCGCTCGTCGGCGGCTTCTTTGGCCCTTGCATTCCCTGATCATGAGAGCAGAAAACGACTGGAAGCACGAAGTACGCTTCGTCAGCCGGCAGCGACCTCGACGGTCGAGATGGGCGACTCCGGACTCGGCATCTCGCCTCGCAGGCGCGCCATGACGCGACCGAGGCCGTCTAGGAGACGAGCTTTGCGTACATTGTCCGTCGCCCGCACAGTCGTCGCGTCGGCCGCGCCGGACACGATGAATACCGGAATCCCGGAGAGCGACGAATCGGCGCGCATCGCTGCGATGCACGCGCGCCCGTCAATCACGGGCAGCTCCAGATCAAGAAGGATCAGGTCTGGCCGAGGCAGCTCACGGGCCATTTCGAGCGCCTGGGCGCCGTCGGTGGCGACGAGGACGTCGCAGCCCTCCCGCCGCAGGATGCTCTCGATGAGATCGGCCGCCTCCGTTTCATCTTCGGCGACGAGGACCAGTGGCTTGCGTGCGAGCTTCGGAGGAGATGACACACAACTCCGGAAAGCAGGCGCCGTGCCCAGCGTGACCGAGCGGTCGGGGGCCTCCCGAGCGATGATATCGCGCCGGGTTCGCGGTCGAGCGCCGCGGAGGAGCTACGCCAGAGCGCCACTTTGCGGCACTTCGCCATGCGGCACGAGCCCGCGACCATGCCATTTTCCCTTGCCAAGGAGGGTGACCAGGCAATGCTGCGTACCACGCTGCGACGCGACCCCGCGCCCGCCCCAACCCCGATGAACAAGCTCCGTCTTCTCTCCTTCGGCGTTGGCGCGATCGCCGCGCTGGTTGCGCCCGCCACCCTCGTCGCCGCGTGCGCTACCGACAATGGCGACGCCGTCCACGGTCCGCAGTTCGGACCCGTTCCCGAACGACCGGACGGGAGCGCGGCAGACGGCCCGCTCGCGGAAGAGGGCGGCACGAGCCCGCCCGACGCCGAGGCGGGCACGGAGGCAGGTGCCCCCGACGGCGCCGTGGGTTGCACGACGGGCACGGTCGCGGTCCTCGCGGGCAACGACTCCTCGCTGAGCGGCGCCGTGCAGCTTAACGGCGGCGCGTGGACCGGTGCTCCGATCACGGAAGGTGCAGCGAAGAGCACGCCGTCGCTCGTGGCGTTCGGCGCCGGATTCACGGGGTTGACACGTGGAGCCAGCGACGCGCTCCAGACCGTAACCTACGGCGCATCATGGAGCGCGGCGACCGCCGTCGGCTCGCTGGTCACGCTGGGGACACCGGCGATCGCCGTCGTCGGCACGAAAGCGCAGGCGGCGTTCCTCTCCGGGCCCGAGAGCGGGTCGGCCGACGCGCACAAGTTCTTTCGCATCGAGAATGCAGGTACGACGTGGAGCGCCGCCGATCCCGTCACCGTCGGAGGTACCGCGAGCTTCGGCCCGTCCGCGCCGTCGGCCGCCGGCGCAGGCACCGACCTCGTCATCGCGCAGGACGGTGACGATGCGATGCTCTACACGCAGCGATGGAGCACGACGTGGGCGACGGCGGCGCCCATCGGCGGTGGCGTCGCGACGCTGAAGGCGGCGCCGCCGGCGCTCGTTGCGGTGACCGGAAAATTCGATCTCGTCCTCCTCTACGCCGCCGCCGCCGCGCCTCACGTCATCGGCTTCGCCACGCGCGACGCCGCGGCGCCGGCCGGATGGAGCAACGGTCAGGTCACCCAGGCGACTGCCCAGACCGCCGAGCAGATGTCGGTCGCGAGCCTCTCGCCGACGACGCTGCTCGTCGCGTTCCGTGGCAACGACGCGCGCCCCTACACCATGTTCGGAACCATCGGCGCCACCTCGATCACGTGGAGCGTGCCCGCGCCACTCCTCGCGGGCTCTTCGACTGTGGACACGGCGCCGGCCGTGGCGAGAGGCGTTTGCGGCGACGACGCCATCGCCGTCTTCGCCTCGGGCGGCGTCGTCAAGGCCGCGCAGTACCGCGGTACGACATGGGGCGTACCTGGAACCGTCACCGGCGCGTCCGGAACTCGCGTTTCCGTGGCGACGCGCTGAGCAGGGTTCGATACGCTCGTCGCTCGACGCTCGTCGCAAGCTGCGAGCGCGTGAGCGGCTTGTGTAGGGAGGGTTCGAGTTGGAGCCGAAGCCGAGGAACGATCGCCAGAATGCGGTGACGAAGTTCTGTCTGGTGATGGAGGAGTTCCGTCGCACGGACGCGGGCCGCGTGAAGAACGCGAAGGAGCTCGTCGAGTACTTCTTTCCGCACGACGCGACGAAGGCGCGCGACCAGCTCTTCGTCTACCTGCCGCGCGAGGTACGAGCGCCGGTCGTCGCAGGCTGGGGTATCCGCGGCGCGAAGGCCGCGCTGCGCGACGACGACGATCGCATCCGCATGGTCGTCCACGACGCCATCCTCGCCGGCGATATCGACGAGACCGTCTTCGAGGAGGGCGTGACCGCCAACCTCATCGCCGACTGGGTACCCCTCGACGAATGGTGGGGCTTCTGGCGATCGGGCAAGGTCTCCGGCGTTCCCGCGCAGAAGGCGCTGGGCACCGCGCGCGAGCTCGGGCTCTTCGACGATCGATGGTTCCTCGAGAACGTCGACGGACGCGGCGGCCGGCTCAAGGGCACCGACACGCTCTGCGACACGCTGAGCAAGGACCAGATCGTCGCTTGGATGCGCAACATCCATACGAGCGGTGACGGCACGGCCGCGGGCATCGTCGCCGCGCTCGGCTGGGACACGGTCCTCGCCAAGACGTCGCAGGAAGCGCTGCTCTTCGCGCTCGATTCGCTCGCGAAGAAGATCGGGCTCGTCGCCATCGAGCGCGCGGTGCGCGGCAGCGAGGTCCCCGGGATCGCCATCCCCGATTTCCCGATGGAAGAGAAGGGCGTCTCAGAAGAAGACGAGGCGCCCGTGAGCCTCGACGACGCGGTCCCCGTGCGCGACTCGCTCGAGCCCGTGTCGGGCTCCGACGAGCCGGACTCGCAGTGGCCCGAGCTCGCTGCGCCCGGCGACATGGGTTACGCGCTCGCGCAGCCGCCCCCGATGAAGATCGGCGGCGTGAAGCCGAGCTACGGCATGGACGACGACGAGGAGATTACCTCGGAGCATCGCCTTCCCGTGAACACAGCTGCGAAGCCGGCCACCCCCAAGTAGCGTGCGCTCCAGTCGTGCGCGCAGTCAGGCGCGCGCGCCGACCAGGCCGAGGAGCTGCGTGCGCAGCGGCTCGTCGCACTGGCGACCGAGCTCGTCGACGAGCTTCGCTGCATCGGCGCCGCCGACCGCGATGTAGCTGCACGCCATCGCGAGCAGCACCGGGCCCGGCGCGATCTTCGCCTTCGCGCGCAGCACGCCGAACGCGGTGCCTTTCGGCGACAGCGCGCGGCGAAGGACGTCGGCCGCGAGCGGACGCGCATCGTCGCGGGCCTCGCCGAGCGCCTCGGCGATGGCGATGCGCACCGCGTTCGAACTGGCGCCTGCGAGCGTGCCGCTTGCCGCCGTCGCTGCCGCCTCGGCGAGGAGATTCTCGCTCTTGCGGACCACGTGATCGTCGATGGCGTGCAGATCGCGCAGCCCGCGGATGGCGGCGACGCGCGCGCCCTCGTCGGGATCCTTGAGGAGCAAGGCGAGCAGGAGCGGACGGGCGCGATCGCCCCAGAGCGTCACCAGCGGCGGGACCGCCGCGCGCCGCACGGCGGCGTCGCCCCAGCGGAGATACTTCGCGACGACGCCGCCCGCGGCCTCGTCGGCGACGAGCGGCATGGAGCGAAGGAGATCCTCGGCGAGCCGAGGATCATGCTGCGTGGTGTCGCCCGGGGCATTGCGCACGAGCGCCGCCGAGAGCAGCGGCCACGAAGCCGCGCCGATGCCTCGCATGGCAGAGACGAAGCGGCCTCGTGCGGGCGGCGTCGGATGCGCGCGCAGCCGCGCCGCGTAGAGCGCATGCGCAGCAGCGAGCCCCAGCGAAGCGAGGAGCGCGGGAGCGGCGTCGTCGTGCTCGCCGATCGCGCGCTCGGCGACGGGCGCGAGACGCGCTGGATCCTGCAACGTGCGTACGAGACGCGCGGCGATGTCGGCGCGCGCATCGCCGGGATCTCCGGCGATCTTGCGGAAGATCGCCACGACGTGCGCGAGCGCGGCGAGCTCCTTCTGCGCGAGCATGCTGGCCATCGCCGCCGCCAGCGCCGGCGCCTCGGCGACGAAGCGCGGCGCCGACGAGAGCTTCTCGCGCAACGTCGAGATCGGCTCGTTGACGAGCTGCGTGACGAGCACGCGTGGGTCGACCACCACCTCCATGCGGGCGACGCTCCTCAGCGGCGGCGGCTGCGGTGGATCGCTCTTCCGATCCGCGCTCGAGGCGCCGACGTCGTGGAGCTGGAGCGACGGTGGCCGCATCAGCGCGCGCAGCTCCCCGCGCAGATCGCGCATGTTCTGCGGCCGTTCGTCGGGCGATTTGGCGAGCATGCGGAGGATCAACGCCTCGAGGCGCGGGTCCACCGGGCGCACCGAAGACGGCCGTGGTGGCGGCGTCTCGCCATGCATCGCGAGGACCTTCTCCTCGTCGTCGGACGAGAACGGGAGCTGACCCGTCGCCAGCTCGTACATGATGACGCCGAGCGAGTAGACGTCGCTCCGTCCGTCGACGTCATGTCCGGCGCACTGTTCGGGAGACATGTACGCGGGCGTCCCCAGCAGATCGCTCGCGCCCGTTCGCGCGGCGATGCCGAAGTCGCACACCTTCACGAGCTCGACTGCCTCGCCCTCGTCGTCGTCGCTCTTCACGAGCACGATGTTCGAAGGCTTGACGTCGCGGTGGACGATGCCGCGTGCGTGCGCGTGCCCGAGCCCCGCCGACACCTGCATCGCGATGTCGACGATGCGAGGCAGCGGGAGCGTGCCCGCGCGGAGCAGCTTCTCTTGGAGCTCGATGC
Source organism: Polyangiaceae bacterium (assembly GCA_043747665.1). Classification (GTDB taxonomy): domain Bacteria; phylum Myxococcota_A; class Polyangia; order Polyangiales; family Polyangiaceae; genus Labilithrix. The sequence goes on from JAYTOQ010000002.1 coordinate 5,590, forward strand.
CCTCGAGGAAGTCCATCGCGAGGTAGAGCAGGCCGTCCGGCTCCTGCCCGTAGTCGACGATGCGCACCACGTTGGGATGATCGAGCTGGCTCACCACGAGGGCCTCGGCGTGGAAGCGCGCGCAGAACTGCAAGTCGCGGCGGAACTGCTCGTGCAGCACCTTCACTGCGATGGTCGTGCCGAGCTGTTTGTGACGCGCGCGATACACGGAGCCCATCCCGCCGACGCCGACGAGGCCCTCGACCAGCAGCTTCCCGGCGAGCTCGCGACCGATGAGGTTCTCGGGCGCGCCGCCGCTCTCGACCTCGACGCGCGCGTAGTCGCCGGCGAGATCACGCGTGTGGTGCTTCGTCAGCGTCGCGGGGCGCGTGCGCGTCGCGCGGAGGCTCGGCAGCGCCGGCGCGCCCGGCGGCGGCGGCAACGAGCGCTGGGCAGGTGGCGACCCGTAGGGATGCAGGCGCAGCGGAAAGCCACGTTCGGTCGGACCGCCGAGCGGCTCGGCCAGCACGAGCAGCGGCTCGGGGTCGTCGGGCGTGGTCACCTCGAGCACGTGCAGCGAGGCGTCGACCGGCGCGTCGATGAGGGGAACGATGCAGGTGGCCCGCGCCGCCGCGAGCTCCTGCACCATCGCGCGTGCGCTCTTGTCGGCCAGCTCGGCGACGAGAACGGGGAGCAGCGCGTCGACGGAGTCGCTCACTGCCCCATGCTAAACCGCGCTCACTCCGTCGCCCAGCGATAGCGGAAGCCGAGCTCGGTGAAGTCGCCGCCGACGAGCCCGATGTGGTCGGGGCTCACCGCGGTAGGTACGAACGAGCCGCGGACCTCGACACGACGGCTGAGGACGATGCGCACCACCGGACCGACTCGGATGGTCAGCGAGTCATCGCGCTTCGGGACATCGAGGGCCTCCGCGACGAGCCCGATGCTGTGCTGTCGCGACGAGCCGAACCGGATCACGTAGCCGCCCCGCGCTCGCCACACCAGCGGAGGCGCGACGATGACGTGGAGCGTCTCCTCGAAGACGAGCTGACCCGCCGGGACGCCCGTCACGTAGGAGACGCTCCCGAGCGCGACGATGTCCCCGGGGCCCGCCGGGAGCGACACTTCTGCCTCGGCTTCGTAGGTGATGACACGCGACGGGTTGCCGACCGTCGAGTCGAGATCGATGCGGTTGTAGCTGAGCTGCGGGTTGAGGTAGTCCCGGTTGAACGCCGCGAAGTAACGCGGGCCCGCGCGGAGATCGAAGCGGGGCAACGCGAGGCGAAGGCCGCCGTAGGCGCCGAGCCCCGAGCCGGAGATGATGGGGTTGACGTCGATGCCGACCCACGTGCCGAAGGGCCTGCCGTATCCCAGCGACGCGCGCGGGCGGAGGTAGGTCCATCCGACGTCGAGCGTGGTCGCGAGGAACGTCCGCGCGGGCCCCTCGTTCCAGGAGCGCGGGCGCTTCACGTCGATGAGCGGATCGGCCGTCATCGCGTACGCC
>JAYTOQ010000003.1:0-2322 GCA_043747665.1 Polyangiaceae bacterium
CAGAAGCCCCGTCGCGACCGGCGCCGCGCTCAGCACCCGCGCGCGGTACCACGCCACGAGGACGCACAGCCCCCACACCTCGAAGCCGAGCGGCTCCTGCGCGAGCATGAAACGGTCGCGCACGCGGCTCACCGCCGCCTCGTCGAGGAAGGGGAGCGCACGCAGCGAGGCCGGCGCGAGCAAATCCATGACGAGGTCCTTCATGGGACCGCGCAGCCATGCGTGGACGGGAATGCTGAAGCCCTGCTTCTTCGCGCGGCTCACGCGCGGGCCGAACGTCTCGTCGGCGAGGGTGCGGAGGAGCCGCTTCGGCGGATGCGCAAGCGACTGCGCGAAGCGCGGCGAGGCGGCAAAAGCGAGACCGGCGAGGTGGTGGTTCAGGAACGGCGCGCGGCTCTCCAGCGAGTGCGCCATCGTCATGCGATCGACCTTCACGAGGATGTCGTTGGGCAGGAACTCGCGCGCGTCGACCTGCTGGAGCTCGCCGAGATCGGGCCGCGCGGAGATCCCGTGCCGCGTTGCTACTGCCTTCACCGCTCCGCGCGCCAGCTCGCGAGCGACGTCGCCGGAGAGGAGCGTCGCGGCATCGCTCGGCAGCCAGGCGCCGTTCCAGGTGAAGTGCGCCTCGCCGGGCGGCAGATCGGCGGCGCGCAGGAAGCGGAGCAGCTTGTAGCTGTTCGAGACCTTGGTCTCGCTGGCGCGGATCCGGCGAGCGCCGGCGCGAAGGACGCTGCGCGCGAAGCCGCCGAAGCGGCTCGTGACCTCGCGATGGACCGCGGTGGCCTTGTACGTGAGGTACCCGCCGAAGAGCTCGTCGCCGCCGTCGCCGCTCACCGCGACCTTGAACTCCTTCGCGGTGGCGCGCGCGAGCTGCCAGACCGCGATGGCCGATGCGTCGCCCAGCGGATCGTCGGCGTGGGACACCATGGCCAGGAAATCCCCGAGCACCTCGGGGCCGAGCGGAACGCGCTCGAGCCGCAAGTCAAGGCGATCGGCGACGTACTTGGCATTGTCCCACTCGCTGAAGCTGTCCGCTTGCACGTCGATACAGAAGGCCGCGGTGAGCGCGCCCTGTCGGACTGCGCTCTCTGCGATCAGCGACGAGTCGATGCCGCCGGAGAGAAACAGCGCGAGCGGTACGTCGCTGCGGAGCGCGATGCGGACCGCGTCGTCGAGGCGCGTGCGTAGCTCGCCGAGCACGCCACGCAGGTCTCCGGCGTCGACACGTGCATTCTGCACGGGCTCGGGCCGGTAGTACGTGCGCGAGGCGATGAGCCCCTTCGCGCCGTACTTCCGCATGGTGCCGGGAGCGAGGCGTCGGACGCCCTGCATGAGCGTGCGCTCGCCGGGCACGAAGTTCATGCAGAGGTAACCCCCGAGGCCTTCGAGATCGACGCGGCGCTCGCTCGTCGTCGCGAGGTGCTGCGCGATGGGGCCGAGCTCCGACGCGAAGACCACGTCGCCGAGGCCGTCGCGATAGAGCAGCGGCTTCTCGCCGAAGCGATCGCGCGCGAGGAGCAGCTCGCCCTTCGCGCGATCGGCGAGCGCGAAGGCGAACATGCCGGTGAGCTTCTCGAGTAGACCATCGCCCCAGGCGTCGTAGCCGTGGAGCAGCACCTCGGTGTCGGAGCGCGTGCGGAAGACGTAGCCCTTCGCGCGCAGCTCCTCCTCGAGCTCGACGTAGTTGTAGATCTCGCCGTTGAAGGTGACGACGTAGCGTCCGTCGGCCGAGGCCATGGGCTGCGCGCCGCCCGGCGTGAGATCGATGATGGCGAGGCGTCGATGGCCGAAGAAATAGCCGTCCGCGCACCACCAGCCGCCGCCGTCGGGGCCGCGATGACGGAGGAGATCGACGAGCGGGACCAGCGCCGCCTCGTCGTTGGCCGCGCCGCTCCACGTGAACCGCCCGAAGATGCCGCACATCTAGGGCTCGGCGTAGACGGTGAAGGGCCTGCGCTGCTCGAGCTGGCGCTCGGCGACAGCGACCACGGGATCGACGACGTTCCGCTGCGGCGCGCCGACCATGACGACGATGCCCTTGCCCGTGACGTGTTGCCTCCAGTATGCGAGCAGCTCGGGCTGCCCGAAGTACGAGAGCGGCCACACCGTGTTCGAGCTCGGTCGCATCTTCGAGAACAGATAGCAGCCGGGCGACTCGTAGACGACGAGCAGGCGACCACCGTGCCGGTCGTACTTGCTCATGATGGCCTCGAGATCGGCGAACACCGCCGAGTGGACCGCCATCGCGGCGATGGCCTTGATGAAGAGATGGACGAAGCGAACGAAGAGCACGATCCCCGCCGAGCCGCCGGTCAGCTTCAC
>JAYTOQ010000004.1:0-2721 GCA_043747665.1 Polyangiaceae bacterium
CCGCTCGCGACTCGGCGCTGGCGACTGGCGGCTCGCGGATGGCCGCTGGGGTCTGGCGACTGGGCGCTGCCGACTGGCCACTGGCGGCGCGCGCCGAGGCGGCGCGGGCCGGCCGCCGCGCGAGGGCCGGACGCGCTGTCCTCTTCCCTGCCCGCGCGCCGTCGCCGGACCTGTGTGCGCGCCCCGCGTGACTCGCGCGCCAGCGGTCCCGCGCGCCGGGCGAACCGCGCGACCGCCCCGCGAGCCAAACCCGCCACCCCGAAAACTGCCCTACACCATAGAAAAACGGAAGTGGAGGCCTTGCGCGGCGGCCGGCCTAGAACTATTGTCGCTTGAATTCAAACTGCGAAATCACCCGCGACAGCTGGAGCTTCAGGCGATCGTCGATGCTCCCGCGCGCCCGCTGCCCCGCACCTGGGGAGGCAGCCGCGAGGGCGCGGGTCGCCCGAAGAAGGCGGCGAAGGACCGCACCTTCGTTCCGCATCACCCGCGGCCGACCCACAAGAAGCGCCATCCCACGCACGTCACGCTGCGTGCGCGCGCCGGTCTACCGAATTTTCGCAACCAGCGCGTCCACGGCATGCTTCGCGGCATCCTCGACCAGCAGCTCCACGGCCGCCGCTATCGCGAGCACTTCCAGGTCGTTCACTTCTCTATACAGTCGAACCATCTCCACCTCATCGTCGAAGCCACAGACACCCGCGCGATGCGGGCGGGTGTGAGCGGCCTCGTCATCGCGTTCGCGAAGCGACTCAACAAGGAGATCCTCGAGCGGCTCACCGGTAAGGTCTGGCGCGACCGCTATCACTCCCGCGAGCTCACGACCCCCAGCGAGGTCCGCCGCGCCCTCGTCTACGTTCTCCAGAACGTGCGCAAGCACGGCTTCGACCTGCTCGGCGCCTACATCGACCCGCTCAGCACCGCGAGGACCTTCCTCGGCTGGACCCTACCAACCCTCCCCGATCCCGATCCGTTCCCACCACGAACCCCACGCACGTGGCTCCTCGGCGAAGGCTGGAGCACCCGCGGCGGCGGCCCACTCTCGCCGTCCGAACGACCGGCATGAGCACCCGTCAAACGCCGACGCCGACGCCGACGCGACCTCTGGTAGGAACCCCTCGCAGCCCGAAGGTCATTTGGGTGGTGCCCGTCGCCCCAGCGCCCGCGCCCCGAGTGCCCATGCACCCGGTTCGTCGCGCTGCATCCCGACTCAGCCGCGTAGCGCGTGCGCGCAGCAGCCACGAAGCCACCGCCGCGTAAGAAGGCGTGATCATCGCGCGGCTGTTCCGGTTCCCAAGCGCGCCCGGACCTCATCGCCGCGCCGAAGCGCCATCAAGTCCAAGCGACTCTATCTCGTAAGCTTGCTTACGGACTTGCTCGTCCGCCTCGGCGGCGCGGAAGCGCGCAGGCGCGCAGGCGCAGGCGCAGGCGCGCGCGGTCACTCCTTCGCGAGGTCGACCACCGCCACGCCGCCGCCGCGAACCACCACCAGCTCCGTCGCGCTGCGGAAGAATCCGCGATGCCCCAGCTCCGGCGCGTGCGCGAGCGTGCGGCGCGTCTTCTCCTCGAGGTCATCAAGTACCACGCCACGCGGGCCGCTCTGGACGAGGAGACCGCCGTCGCTGACCGCTCGCACGATCAGGCCGGGCTCCGCTGCCTCGTCGAGCACGACCTTCCCCGTCAGAAGCGACACCACCCGCAGTCGCCAGGCGAAGCCCGACGGCGCGTCACGGTCGCTCTTCTGCGTCGTCATCGCCGCCCAGAGTGCCGACGGCGAAAGCGTCGAGTCCAGCAGCTGCTCGCCGCCGTCGAGGCACGCCAGCTTCTTCACCGCGAAGGGTGCCTTCAGGCCAACCGACAGCACGCAGGTCTTGATCTGCGGCTCCTGCGACGCAACCACCACCGCCACGCCACGCTCCTCGTCGAGGCCGAACCGATCGCGCGCGCCCGCCGTGCCCGCGAGGACGCGCGGAGCACTCGAGAAATCCGTGGGCATCACGAACAGCTCGTACTTCGCGCGTACCTTGTCGATGGTCCCCGTCGCACGGCGAAACAGCAGGTTCTTGCCGTCGGGCGTGAAGCGCGGATCGTAAGCGGCCTCCTTCGTCAAACGCTTCTGCACGTGGCCGTGATCATCGGCGAGGTACAGCCAGTCACCGGCGTTGAACGCGATGGTCCCGGTCTGCGACGCACCGGAGAGCCGGCCGCAAGCGCCGAACGGGAACTCCGCAGCCACGCCTGCGTTGCGCACGAGATCGTCGGCGAGCGCAGGAGCGGCGAGCCGGCCCATCAGCTCCGCGACCTCATTGGGACGACGCCCGATGGTGGCGAGCGGCAGCTTGCCGAGCTCGGGAAACGTGTCGTCGGCGAGCACCTTGCCGTTGTCGACATCGACGACGCGCGTCTGTAGCGTCGAGCGCGCTTCACCATCGAGGCGACGCAGCAGCGCGTGCTTGCCGTCGCGCGAGAGTCGCTCGAAATACCAGTGACCGGGATACGGCTCCGGTGCCGTGGCGCCTTCGGCAACGACCAGCACCGGCGCGGCCGTGATGTGCACGCGCGCCGACGACGCCGGCACCGGCGCACCCCCGCACGCGGACACGGCACAGAGAGAGGAGAGCGCCGTCATCGCGAGCGCGAACGTCGTCAGCCGTAACACCGACGGAGGATGCACGAGGCTCGCTCGCCGGCAAAGTTCGACGCACATCGCAGGCGTCGCAG
>JAYTOQ010000005.1:0-2210 GCA_043747665.1 Polyangiaceae bacterium
AATAACGGGCCGAACAACGCGCCAGGCGCGTCGGGCCGCTCCGACTCCGTGCAGGAGCCGCGCGGTGGACAGGGCGGCTATCCGAGCGCGCCTCCGCCGCCGATGCCGCCCCCTCCGCAGTCGATGCGCGGCATGCCCGGCCCTGATCCGCGTCGCGGCGCTGGCGCCGGCGGCGGCGCCCTTCCTCCGCCGCCCGCGCGTGGTGGTGGTCTTCCGGCGCCGCCTCCGCCGCCGCGTGGTGGAGGCATTCAGAGCGGCATGGGCATGCAGCCGCCGCCGCGCATGGCCACCGGCGCGATGCCCAATCACGAGTCGCGCATGCAGCAGGGCCGCTCGCAGCCTCCCAGCGCGCCGCGCAGCGCACCGCCGCCCATCCCGGGTCGCGCGCCTTCAATGCCGCCGATCCCCAACGAGCCTCGCGACGCTCGTGGCGGTGGTGGTGGTGGTGGTGGTGGTGGTTATAACGGCGGGCTCTCACCGCAGGGCGCGACGCTCAGCATCATCTACCAGGGCGAGAAGGTCGGCGTGTCGAAGGACCGCTTCGTCATCGGCCGCGGCAAGCAGTCGAGCGACCTCACGCTGAAGGACCCGAACGTCTCGCGACAGCACGCGATGATCGAGTACCAGAACGGCGTCTACTTCATGGTCGACATGGGCTCGACCAACGGCGTCGAGTACAACGGCCAGCGCATCGCGCGGAAGCAGATCGCCGAGGGCGACGTCTTCCGCATCTGCGATCACGATCTGCGCTTCACGTACCGGTAGTCGGTCGAACCGCGGCGCACGAGCACCCGATGCATGTCGCTGTCTACGGCGCGGGCGCCCTGGGCAGCGTCTACGGCGTGAGGCTCGCCGCGCGGACGACCGCGAGCGTGTCGTTCGTGGTGCGCGCGGCGCGCGCGAAGGAGCGGTCGCCGATCGTCATCGAGCGCGTGAAGGACGTACCCGATCGGCGCGAGGTGATCGAGGCGCCTGCGCGCTCCGCCGCCATTCCCGGTGACGCGGACGTGGTCCTGCTCGCGGTCGGCACCGAGGACCTCGATGCGATTCGGCCTGTCCTCGACGCGTCGAGCGCGCCGATCCTCGTGCTGACGCCGATGCTGCCGGCCGACTACGCACGCATGCGCGCCGCCTTTGGTGCTCGCGTGCTCGCGGCGATGCCCGGGGTGGTCGCGTATGCACGTGGCGACGGCGTCGTTCGCTACTGGCTTCCGCCGGCGCCGACGCGCATCGACGAGCCACGCGCGGGGGACGACGGAGACGTGGTGCGCTCGCTGAGCGCGCTGCTCGACGACGCGGACCTGGCGACGCACCTCGAGCTTGGCGTGCACGAGACCAACCCGGCAACGACCGTGTGCATGATCCCGATCGGCATGGCGGTCGGGCTCGCCGGCGGCATGAAGGCGCTCTCTGACGACGCGCCGCTTCTCGCGCTGACGTCGCGGGCGTGTCGCGAAGGCGTCGAGCTCTCGCATCGCATCGGACGCGCCGAGGCGGGCGCGCGCCTCGGGCCGTTGCTCGCGACACCGCTCGCAATGCGTGGCGTGGTGGCGGCGCTGCAGCGCTTCTCGGCGGAAGGCCTGTTTTACGTCGACGAGCATTTTGGCCGCAAATTGCTGGCTCAACACCGAGCGATGGCGCACGCGATGGTGGCGCTCGCGCTCGCCAAGGACGTGGGGCACGCTGCCATCGCCGAGCTCGCCACGAGGCTCGACGAGGCCGCGATCTCGTACACGACGCCGGGCGCCCCGATGTCGTGATGTCGGGCGTCGTGATGTCGGGCATAATCCCGGCGCCATGTCCCGTCCCGACGATCGCCCGCTGAAGCGGCTTCCGCAGCTCGAGGCGCGGAAGACCAACCTCGAGCGATGCGTCTTCTGCCCGAAGCTGTGCCGCACGGCGTGCCCGGTGTCGAACGCCGAGGAGCGCGAGACGCTGACGCCCTGGGGCAAGATGAGCATGGCGTACTTCGTCGCGAACGAGAGCGTCTCGCTCTCGCCGTCGTTCGCCGATCCGGCGTGGGCATGCACGGGCTGCTTCGGATGTCGTGAGCACTGCGATCACAAGAACGACGTGACCGGCACGCTACTCGACACGCGCAGCGCGCTCGTCGAGAACGGCGTCGCGCCGGCCGGCGCCAGGCGCGTCCTCGAGCGATTCGTCGAGAAGAGCGCGGTGCTCGGGAAGAGCGCGCGAGACCTCTCGGTTCT
>JAYTOQ010000006.1:0-5164 GCA_043747665.1 Polyangiaceae bacterium
GCGTAGTCGAGAAGGCGCGGCGCGCCGGCCGTCGTGCCCTCGTGACACGAGATGCAGCGATTCTCGACGACGGCTTGCACGTCGCAGGGCAGGCGAGTCACGAGCCCCGAGCCCGCGGGACCGGTAGGGGCCGGCTGGTTGTCGGGGCCGAGGACCACGTCGCCCGCGTTGCTGTCGCCGCCGAAATCGCTCAGATGCTCCGTCGCGCCTTTGCTGCACGCAAGGGCAGCCGCGAGCGCGCCGAGGACGGCCGCGTAGGCGAGGCGGTGGACGCGCATCTCGTCTCATCATGTTCCGGGAATACAGGGAGCGCACCGATTTCGTGATGGCGGTGGATGTCGGATGGACGAACGCTTCAGCGCGCCGGGGCCTCGGTCGTCGTCAGCGGCACCAGCGCGGGCCAGCGCGGCGGAGGAGCAGGCGACGTGATGAGGCTGCTCGCCATCACGAGGCGTACGAGCATCATCGACACGAGCGCGGAGGCCGGACCGAGCGCCGCGAGGAACATCGTGCGCGGCAGCCGGGCCGGTGGCGGCGTCGTGCGGCGGCCCGTTCGCGTAGTCGCTCCGACGCGGAGGTCGCGCGGTCGTGTGGTGGTCTCGCCATTCTTGATCGCGAGCAGCGCCGTGCGAAGCTCGCCCGGGGTCGCGAAGCGCATCTCGCGCTCGCGTGCGAGGCAGCGACGCACGACGATGTCGAGCGCCTCGGGGACCTCCGCACGACCGCCTCGCATCGACGGAGGCACGCGTCCGATGACCCTGACCATCTCGGGCAGCGACGACGCCGAGAACGCGCGCGTGCCCGTGACGAGCTCGTAGAGCACGGCACCGAGCGCCCATACGTCCGCGCGGCCGTCGACGTCCTTGCGCGCGCCCAGCTGTTCGGGCGACGCGTAGCCGGGCGAGCAGGTCACGAGCGGGTCGCCGGGATCCGAGGCGCGCGGCACCGACGGCGCGAAATCGATGATCTTGAGGCAGGGGCGGCGTCGATGGCGCACCACGAGCAGGTTCGCCGGCTTGATGTCGCCGTGCACGATCCCGGCGGCATGCGCCGCGGTGAGGCCATCGCAGGCCTGGATCACCAGCTCGATGGCCTCCGCGACGGGCAGTCGGCCATCCGGCGCGCCGCGGAGACGTGCCTCGAGGTCCTCGCCGTCGAGCCGCTCCATCACCACGAACGGCTCGCCGGAAGGCAGCCGGCCGGCATCCAGCGTGCGGACGACGTGCGCGCTGTCGACGTTCGCGATGCTCCGAGCATGCGTGTACATCGCATCCGCCGCGAGGTCGTGCTGGAGCCGCGCGTCGGTGACGACCTTCATGGCGAGGGGGCCGTCGCCGTCGGGATGGGTCACCTCGAAGAGCACCGACAAGCCGCCTCGACCGAGCAGCGCGCCGATGGTGTACCCGCAGACGACGGTGGGCGGCGGCCGCGGCTCGTCTACGAGGTCGAGGATCTCGACCTCGTCCTCGACCTCGTACGCCGGGCGCGAAGGCACCTTCGGTGCGAAGGTTCGACCCGGTCGCGCCGTGCCGAGGCAGGGCAGGGTCGACGACACGAGAACGGGCATGAACGGCCTCGAAGCACCGCTCATGCCCGCGCACGCATGCAAGAAATCCACTGTTTCGGGGGGTGATCCGGATTGAGGGGACCGCGCCCCACTGGATCGCCGAAGGCTTACTCGAGGGCGATGTCGACGCGACGATCGCGCTGCCAGCTGTCGTCGTCCTGGCCTTCTGCATCGAGCTCGCCGCGCGAGGTCTTCGACATGCGATTGGTCCCGACGCCGAGGCGGGCGAGATAGATGTGAACCGCGTCGGCGCGGTGATCGCCGAGCACCATGTTGTACTCGGTCTCACCGCGCGGATCGGCGCGTCCGACGAGCGCGAGCTTGCGGCCCTTCAGCGGTCCGGTGGTGACGCACTTGGCGACCTGCTCGAGGACATCGCGGTCCTGCGGCAGGAGGGCAGCCTCGTCGTAATCGAACTTCGGCGCGCGGTCGGCGTTGCCGAACGTGACGTTGCACAGCCTCGCGAGCTGGTCATCGACACGCACGTTGCCGAGGTTGCCGGAGGTCGTGCTCACCTGCGCAACGTCCTTGGCGACGGGCTTCTTCGCACACCCAGTGGCCAGCACGAGGGTGCAGGCGAGAACAACAGCTGACGTTCGGAACATTGGAATTCCTCCTCTTCATGGCGGGTACTAGGTCAGCGGAGAACCGGACAAGTTCTCGGGCGCTGCCTGCAGCCCGCAACGCCACGAAGTGCCTTGAAAATGGCTACTTCACGCAGCGAAAGCCGACGTCGGGCGGGCGCGCCGTGGGGCTCGGCCATGTCGAACGCCGCGACAACGGCGTCTCGTGGCCCCTGCCGCGCGCGGCGCCCAGCGCGAGATCGGCGATGCCGATGCTCATCGATCGCCGACGCTACTCGACGTCCGATGCGCTGCGGGGTGCACCGCAGGGTGTAGGCATGCGCGGTGTCGCTGGAACTTGCCAGCCAGGCTGTATCGTTGGCCATTTTGAGACGCAAAAGGGAGGCGAAGCCGCGATCCGGCCCTTGCTCGCGCGCGCGGGCGCGGTGAATCTCTCGCCCGGAGGCGACGACGACGATGCACGCGCAGCAAACGCACCAGGGGTTCGGCAATCCGGCTCATCTCGAGCAGCCCATGTGGCTCGTCTACGTCGAGGGCGGGGAGACCGTCGGTCCTGTGTCTGCGCGGCAGCTCGCGCGCGGCATCCGCGCCGGTCGCGTTCCCGCCGATGCTAGCGTGCAGCGCAGCGGAGACGTCTTCTGGTCGGGGATCCTCGACGAGGCGGACATCATCGCCGCGCTGAAGACGCTGTAAATCTGCCCTGACTTCGCTCGATTCGAAGACTTCGCTCCGTTCCGCGAGGACGCCGCAGATCGCGCAGCTGCTGGCGGCGCCGGGGCGCGTCTTCGCGGACCACGTCGCGCGCGGTGCTGCCGATCCACCGCGCTGGAGCGACGTGCTCGCGGCGCTCTCGGTGCCGACGGCGATCGTCGGCGCTGCCATCGCGTTCGGCTACGCCGGCGCGCTGCTCGCGCCCCACTACGTCGGGAACATGCTGCTGCTCGCGGCGTCGTTCGGGATCCAGTCGTTCGCGGCCGCGCTCGTGGGGCGCGTCCTCTACGGGCGCGGGGCGCGCGCGACGCTCGTGCCGTTCGCGCTGACGCTCGTAGCGCAAGAAGCGCTCTTCGTGGGCGTCGCCGTGTCGAGCATCGTCCTTCCGTGGAAGGCGGGGATCGGCGTCGGAGCGCTCCTCGGTGTCGCATGCCTGTCGTGGAACCTGGTCCTCGACTACGCGCTGTTCGGCGCGTTCGATCGCGCGCCCGGGCGCGCCGGCGCTCGTCGCGCGCGAGCGGCCCTCGCCGTGGTGCTGCACCTCGCGATCATCGCCTTTCTCGTGGGCCTCTACGCGCACCTCCAAGACCTGCTGCCCCATCCCCCGGGGCGGCCATGATGTTCGCTCGATTCGGGCGATTCTCGGTGATCCTCGTGCTGCTCGCGCTCGCGCTGCTCGGGAGCATGCTTCATCGGGGGACCGAGCGCGCGTGGACGCCGGCGCGCATCGGCGAGCACTGGGTCCTCGAGGGCGACGTGCACGTCCACACGTCCTTCGCGGGCGCGCTCTCGACCCCGGTCGACATCCCGCTCCTCGCGCATCGCCGCCAGCTCGACTTCGTGGCCGTCACCGAGCACAACGCATGGTTCGGTGGCGAGGTGACACGCGTCCTCGCGCGGCAGCTCGCGCCGGACCTGGTGGTGCTGCCGTCGGAGGAGATCACCAACCGCGCGTACCATCTCCTCGCGATCGGCCTCGAGCGCCGCGTCGACCCCACGCTGTCGCTGTCGGCCATCGCCGACGACGTGCATGCGCAGGGAGGGATCGTGGTCGCGGCTCATCCCACGCGCGATACATGGCCGCTGCTGCTCGGCCTCGCCGACGAGAAGAAGCTCGACGGCGCAGAGGTCTTCCATCCCACGATCTTCCTGCGTGAAGGCCGAGCGCGCGAGCACGCCGAGTTCCTCGCGGAGGCCTCGCGTCGCGCAGGTGCTCCGCTCGCTGCCTTCGGGAGCTCCGACTATCACGGCGGATCGCAGCTCGGCACGTCGCGCACCATCGTGCTCGCGCGCGAGCGCACGGCGGCCTCGATCATCGAGGCGATCAAGGCCGGTCGCGTGGTTGCCGTCACCAACGACGGACGAAAAGCGGGCGATCCGCGGTGGATCCAGGCCCTCGCCGCTGGCGGCGTCGGGTCACGCGCGACCGACGCTCACAACATCGACTCCCCTGGCGCGCACGCCGGCCTCGCCGAACGCATCGTCGCGGGCCTGACCTTGCTCGTCCTCGTCCTGGTGCTCCTCCGCCGCCCGTTGGTCAGCCCACCGCCTCGACCGCGCTCTCGCTCTCGCTCTCGCTCTCGCCCTCGCTCTCGCTCTCGCGTTCTTCGAGCGCGCTGAGGATCTCGACCTGCAACAGGAGCAGCCGCGTCTGCACGAGCGGCTTGCCGTCGAGCTCGGCGAGATGAAAGCGATCGACGGCGCGACCCTCCTCGCTCGTCGCGCGGAGCCCGAGGATCTGCAGCTGTGCGCGGAAGATCGCCTTCGTCACGACGAGGAGCAGCCCCGGCCGATCGGTGGCCTCGACGGTGAGCACCATCGTGCCGTCGCCGGCGCCGTCGTCGAAGAGCACACGCGCGTTGGCGGCGGCCGCGCGCACAGCGCGCGCAAAGCCCAGCGCGGGCTCGAGCTTGGCGTTGCCGCGTACGAGCGCGTCCACCATCTCGCCGATGGCGGTGACGTCGCGGGCGCGGATCGGTCCGATTGAGCCGTTGGCGCGCGCGACGCGACGGATCCACAGGAGATCGATGGCCTCCTGCGTCCCGTTGCTGCGTGCGCGGCAGTAGGCATGAGCGGTGACGACGTCGATCTCGTGGGCGACCAGCGCGGCGCTGATCTGCGAGAGGAGACCAGGGCGATCGTCGGCCACGATGCAGATGGCGACCACGCGCTCCGGCAGATCCTTCCAGATCTCGACGCGCGTCGCGCTCGCTTCACGCCGGGCGGCGACGCCGGCATGCGCGAGCATCGCCTCGTCGTCGAAGGCCTCGCGATACGACAGCGGCATCGACGCGATGAACTC
>JAYTOQ010000007.1:0-10628 GCA_043747665.1 Polyangiaceae bacterium
GATGCCTTCGAGCGGAGGGGACCCGGTAAGCGCGACGTCTGCGCTGGGTGCGTTCGAGCAATGGACGCGGCCCGCCGCGCGCACGCAGAGCATCTGGGCGTCGACTGCGATCTCGAGCGGCGCGACGTCGTCGGACGCGTTCACCGGGACGATCGTGCTCACGACGCTCGCGCCCGCCGGAGCAGGAGCGACCACGATCGCGCTGGGGTCCGCGGTCGCTGCGCCACGCCCGGCGCCTCCACACGCCGTCACGAACAGCCAGGCCGCGGCGAGACAGCGTCGCGGCGTCAACGGGAGCGGGCCCCTGCGAGGTCGACACGCATGCGGCGCATCGCGCTCGTGTTGCCGGCCTCATCCATCACGGCGATCCCGAACGAAGCGCTGGCTGAATTCGGAAAGGGGAAAGCATGCGGATCGCAGAGCGACGTCCGGCCGAAATCGAGTCGGCCGGCATGCGCGGTAGCAAGCGCCGTGGGCGGCTTCTTCGTGTCGATGGCGCCGCTCGCATCGCCGAGCCATACCGCGAAGACGAGCTGCGCATCGCGGCGCCCGGGATCCTCGGCGATGACGCCCTCGATCGTCATCCACGGTCCGGGGACCATGCACATCGACCCCATCGGGTTCGTGTTCTTGAAGGCGACGGCCGGTCCCATCGCGTCGATGCGCGGCGCGGTGGTGTCGAGGGAGTGACCCGTGTGGAAGGTGCCGAAGACGCGGCTCGGCGGCACTTGGGTCACGTCCACCGTCGCGACCTCGTACTGTGTCGAGGGCTCGAGCGGCGCAGACGGCGTGAGCTCCACGAACGTCGTCGAGCCGCCTGTGGCAATGGCGCGCGCGGTCGTGGCGACGGTCGCGGCTCGACCATGGACGCGCAGCACGACCCCACCGGCGGCCGCGGCAGACGTCGCCGCGGACGTCGCCGACGTCGCCGAGAGCGTCAAGGAGGGCGACGGTATCTCGACGCGGATCCTGGCGTTCAACGGGGCGTCGTCGACACGCTCCGGTGCGACGAGCATCGTGTCCGGCCCCATGCAGGAGCACGCACCGACCTCGCGCTCCGTCGAGACCAGCCCAGCGGACAGGGCCATGAGCCCAACGAAGCCCGTGACGGCGAGTCGGCGCCGCAAATCTCTGGCATTCATCGCGGCACTCCTCGCCCCGAAAAGTATCACGCGATCCGCTAGAGTTCCTCCCCCATGGCGGACGCTACGCCCTCGTTCGATCCCGCACCACGCATCGCCGAGGAGCTGCGCCTTCCGGCAGCCGGCGTCCGCGCGGTCACGCGTCTCCTCGGCGAAGGCGCGACGGTGCCGTTCATCGCGCGCTATCGCAAGGAGCAGACCGGCGGTCTCGACGAGGTGGCCATACGAGCCATCGAGGAGAAGCGTGACTACGTCGTCGAGCTAGAGGACCGCCGGCGCACCATCCTCTCCGCCATCGACGAGCAAGGAAAGCTCAACCCCGAGCTCCGTCGCGCCATCGAGACCTGCCGCGCCAAGTCCGAGCTCGAGGACCTCTACCTCCCTTACAAGACGAAGCGCCGCACGCGCGCGATGATGGCCCGCGAGCGAGGGCTCGAGCCTCTCGCGCGCCGCATCCTCGCGCAGCCGACGGGCGGCGACCCTCGCAAGGAAGCGCTGCCGTTCGTCGACCCGAAGAAGGAGGTGCCCGACGTCGAGACGGCGCTCGCAGGCGCGCGGGACGTCGTCGCCGAGATCGTCGCGGAGCGAGCGGACGTACGCTCGGTGGTGCGGGCGCGCTTCGATCGCGAAGGCGTCCTCGAGTGCGCCGGCATCGCAGCCAAGACCAAGGTGCCCACCAAGTTCGAGGCCTACTACGACTTCAGCGAGCGCGCGAAGACCATCCCCTCGCATCGCTTCCTCGCCCTCCTCCGCGGCGAAGAGGAGGGCATCCTGCGCGTGAAGATCCGCGTCGACGAGGACGCCCTCGCCTTCGAGATTGCCGCGCGCGCGGGCTATCGGCGAGGCGGTCCCTTCGCGGCCCAGATGCAGGAGGCGGTGGTGGACGCCGTCAAGCGCCTGCTCATGCCTTCGATCGAGTCCGACATGCGCGGGGACCTCAAGGAGGCGTCCGACGTCGAGGCGGTCAAGATCTTCGCGGAGAACCTCTCCAAGCTGCTGCTGGCGCCTCCTCTCGGGCGCCGCGTCGTCCTCGGGATCGACCCCGGTCAGCGCACCGGCTGCAAGTGCGTTGTGGTCGACGACACCGGCAAGCTCCTGACGCACGCGCTCATCCAGCTCGTGGGCGGCGCCGCGGCACTGGAGCAGGCGAGGAAGACCCTCGGCGACCTCCTGCAGAAGCATCGGCCGTTCGCGGTCGCGGTCGGCAACGGAACGCATGGTCGCGAGACCGCGGACTTCGCGCGCGACCTCGCGAAATCGATCGGCATCGAGACGCTCGTGGCGCTCGTCAGCGAGTCGGGGGCATCCGTGTACTCTGCAAGCGACGTGGCACGCGAAGAGTTTCCCGACCTCGATCTGACGGTGCGCGGCGCCGTCTCCATCGCGCGTCGCCTGCAGGACCCGCTCGCCGAGCTCGTCAAGATCGACCCGAAGGCCATCGGCGTCGGCCAGTACCAGCACGATGTGCGGCCGGCGCTGCTGCTTCGCAAGCTCGACGAGGTGGTCGAGTCGTGCGTGAACGCGGTGGGCGTCGAGCTGAACACCGCGAGCGCCCCGCTGCTGTCGCGCGTGGCCGGTGTCGGTCCCGCGCTCGCCAGGAAGATCGTCGCCTACCGCGAGAAGGTGGGCGCCTTCAGGTCACGCCGCGATCTCTTGCAGGTGGCCGGACTCGGTCCGAAGGCGTTCGAGCAGGCGGCAGGCTTCGTACGGATCCGCGGCGCCTCGAACCCGCTCGATGCGAGCGCGGTACATCCCGAGCGCTATGCGCTGGTCGAGCGCATCGCCCGGGACGCCGGCGTCGACGTCCGCGCGCTCGTCGGCAACGCGGCGCTCGCCACCAAGATCACATGGTCGAGGTACGTCGCCGGCGACGTCGGCCTCCCGACGCTCGAGGATATTCACCGCGAGGTCGCGAAGCCCGGCCGCGATCCTCGTGACTCGTTCGAGGCGCCGACGTTCCGCGACGACGTCCGCAAGATCGAGGACGTGAAGCCGGGCATGCACCTCGAGGGAAGCGTCACCAACGTCACCGCGTTCGGCGCCTTCGTCGACGTCGGGGTCCACCAGGACGGCCTCGTGCACGTCTCGCAGCTCTCCGACCGCTTCGTGACAGATCCGCACGCCGTGGTTCGCGTCGGCGATCGCATCAAGGTGCGCGTGCTCGAGGTGGACCTCGCGCGCAAGCGGATCTCGCTCACCGCCAAGACCCTCGCTACTTCGTGACGCCTTCGCAGCCGACGAGGCCGCGATCGAAGCAGTGTGTCTTCATGCACGCACGCGTCCGGTCGCGTCCGGTCTCGGTCATGCCGGACAGGAGCTGTCGGCATTCGGTCGTCGACGGCGCGACCGGCGACGACCCGCAGCCGTCGACGATGGCCTGACAGATCGCCCCAACCGACTTGGTGCCGGCGGTGCTCGCGTCCGCGCTCGCGCTCGCGTCGTCTCGCTCGGGGCACGCGTTCATGAGCGCCAGGTGCCCGCAGAGATACACGCGCGCGGCATCGCATCGTTCCTGCGGGGTGAGCTTGCTCAAGCACGCGATGGCCGCTGCCGCGACCTTGGGCTTCATCGCTTGCTTCAGCTCCCCGCAGCGGACGCTCGCGAAGCCCCCACAGCCGCCCTCGACGGTGGGGTAGCCGGGCGTGGGGCATTCGCCGACGGTGGCGATCGAGTCGTCGCACGAGGGCGCCGCCGGCGCGGGGGCCGGGTCGGCAACAGGGGCAGGCGCCGAGGTCGCGGGTGGTGCGGCGTCGGCCACGGACGCCGGGTGGGGCGGTTCCGGCGTGGGCTCGGGACCCCGGCCGCGCCATCGATCGAGCTCGGGAAACACGTGCCTCTCCGCCGCGACGTAGCCGCCGCTGGCACCGATGGCGAGCGTGCTCACCAGCAGGAGGAACGTGCCGCGATCGATGTTCACCAGACAGGCGTAGCACGTCGGAAACGTGCCGAGCGTCAGTGGAGCATGTGCCGGCGGCTCTGCCCCTGCTCGAAGTCGCGCAGCATGTCGTCGACGGGGCGCTCGCCGCCGAGCGCATGCGGCTCGCCCTGGTGGGTCACGACGACCGGCCCCGTCTTCCCGATCGCACTCGAGACGTCGCCGGTCTCGAGATAAGCGCGCGATTCGTAAAAGAAGATCCAGCCGCAGCGGCGGCATTGCGTCAGCTCGTCGATGATGACGAGCTCGTCGCGAGCCCGACCCGTGAGACGAGCGACACAGTCGAGCGCAAGGCTCTTCGCCTTGTTCATGGTCATCATGAAGCGCCCCGTCGGCCGCTCGCGGACCTCGGTTGCGCGCGATCTCGGCAAGCCCCTCAGACGACGTAGTCGAGGAGCTGCAGCCGCACGCTGTAGTCGTCGAGCTTCGCCTTGAACTCGTCGACGAGCGCGTCGAGCTTCACGACGACGGCGCCGTTGTCCTCGCGGAGGACGGTGCCGCTCACGAGGATCTCCGAGGTCGGCATCACGAGGACGCCGGACCAGTAGCTCGGGTCGCCGGTGAGGTCCGCGGTCTTGCCCTCGATCTTCAGGTAGCCCTCGCTGACCTCGACGACGCGCGCGAGGTGACCGTTATCGAGCCGCACCTGCGCCGGAAATCCCGCGGTGGGCGACACGCGGTAGTTGGCGCGACGGTTGTTGTCGATGAGCTGGTCGAGGGATTCGAAGAGCGGCTTCGAGATGTCGCTCTCCGCAGCGGCGAGCACGGTCTCGCGCATGGTCTTCATGGCCTTCTGCGTGCGGATGATGTTCGCGCGCATCTCGCCGAGGCGGCGGCGGTCGCGGCGCACCTTGTCGCTCACGACGCTCAGGAGGTTCTTGTAGAACGCGAGGCCGATGTCGGCGTTCGCGTCGAAGAAGCCGAGCAGATCGCCGACGGGGACGGTGAGGACCTCGATGTCGGTGGTGGCCGTGGCCGTCGTGCTGCGCGGGATGCCCGTGAGCGCGCCCAGCTCGCCGAGAGGCGAGACGGGACGAAGCTCGAACTTGGTCGTCGGCGATTCCTCGAGGGAGACCTCACCCTTCGTGAGGAGCTCGAAGTGGGTGGCGACGTCGCCAGCCTTGAAGAGCGAGGTGCCTGCCTTGTGCGTGACCGGCTGGAACGCGGCAACGAGCTCACCGAGGCGGGCCTCGGGCACACCCTGGAACAGCGGCAGGGACTTCAGAGAGTTGACGATCGTCACGGGCACATCCTCCTCGCGGAACTCCGCGAGGGGCACCCTAATAGGCTTACGCAGCCTGACAAGAGGTGCGGCGCAGCCACCCGCCAAAAACTACTTCTTCGGGAGCCCGGGCGGCTCGAACGTCGTCAGGACCTGGAAGGTGTCGTGGATGCTCTCATCGGTGCCGGGCTGCAAGAGGCTGCCGCCGACGCCGGCGACCACCACGGTGATGTTGTCCTTGCCGCCGCGTTCGTTGGCGAGATCGACGAGCTGCTTGGCGGCCACCTCGGGGCGGCCTGACGCGAGCACGACGTCGCGGATCTCGTCGTCGTGCACGAGCCCGGTGAGGCCGTCGGAGCAGAGCACGAAGCAATCGCGGTCGCGGAGCTCCAGCTTTGCCATCGCCACCTTCACGTTCGGCTGATTGCCCATCGCCTGAAGGATGACGTTGCGGATGGGCGAGTGCTCGGCCTGGTCCGGCTCGATGATGCCGGTGTCGACGAGCATCTGCACCATGCTCTGGTCGTGCGTGAGCTGGCACATCTTGCCCTTGCGGATCAGGTACGCGCGCGAATCGCCGACCTCTGCGATGAAGGCTTGTCCCGCATGAACGAAGACCGCGGTGAGCGTTGCGCCCATCTTCTTGGATTCGCGCTTCGCCGTATCCCAGACCGCTCGGTGGGCTTGCTGGATGGCTTGCTCCATGAGCGAGTCGCGGCGGCTGTCGGGCGGAGCGTCCTTCATCGCGCGCGTCAGCGTTTCGACGACCAGCGCGCTGGCGACTTCTCCCGCCTGGGCGCCGCCCATGCCGTCGGAAACCGCGAGCAAGACACCGCGTTCGCCCACGTCGAAGCGCGCATGAGGAACGCCGTCGAGGAGCGTGCCGCCGGTGAGATCGGCGACGACGAAGGCGTCCTCGTTCCTCTCCCGCACCTTACCGATGTCGGTCTGGCCAGCGACGCTGAGGTAGAAGGGGGCGGTCGCCGTGCCGGTGGCCTCGGCGGTCGCGTGCATGGCGGAGGTGGGGTCGCTCGGCTTTTTGTCAGTCACATGGAGAGGAGTAGCGGCCATTGGGGCACCTCGGGAAGCTCGACTTCACGATCGTGTACAGCAACCTCCGTTCCGCTGGTTTTTGCCGCTGGATCCGGGAGATAGCTGACCGGAAGGCCGTGGCAGATCGTCCCACGACCGAGGCGCGCTGCGACGGCTCAGGTGGTCGATGAGCCACGGTCACGCGAGGAGCCCCTCGACGTCGTCGATGCTCAGCAGGCCCAGCCGGGCGCCTTCGGTCTCGCCGAAGACGGCGCCGACCAGCGTGCGCTTCTTGTTCTGAAGCTCGGCGACGCGCTCCTCGATGGTGTCCTTGCAAAGCAGCCGGTACGCGACGACCGTCCGCGTCTGACCCATGCGATGCGCCCGGTCGACGGCCTGCGCCTCGGCCGCTGGGTTCCACCAGGGGTCGAGGATGAAGACGTACTCGGCAGCGGTCAGGTTCAGCCCGACGCCTCCCGCCTTCAGGCTCACCAGGAAGACGCTGCAGCTCGGGTCGCGCTGGAAGCGCTCGACGATCGCCTGTCGATTCGTGCTCGTACCGTCGAGCCTCGCGTAGCGGACGCCCCGAGCATCGAGGTCGGTGCCCACGATGTCGAGGAGCCTCGTGAACTGCGAGAACACGATGGCCTTCTTGCCTTCGGCGACGATGGGCTCGAGCAGCTCGGTGAGCACGTCGAGCTTGGCGCTCCGCTGCCCGGCGAGCTCGGGGTCGACCAGGCCTGGGTGACATGCGATCTGCCGCAAGCGGAGCAGCGCCTCGAGCACGTGGAATCTACACGCATCGAGCCCCTGCTCGTCGATCTCACGCCGGAGGATCGCCTGATAGTGCCGCTTCACCCGGTCGTAGACGACGCGCTGCTCGCCACGCATCTCGCAGATGATGGTCTGATCGATACGCGGCGGCAGCTCCGAGAGCACGTCGACCTTCCGCCGTCGCAACACGAAGGGCCTGAGGCCGCGGCCCAGGCGCGACCCCTCCTCGGGTGTGATCTCGAGGCCCCCGCGGGCCATCCGGCGGACGCGTGGACCGAACATCCCGGGGTTCAGGAAATCGAAGAGTGAGGTGAGCTCGCCTAAGTGGTTCTCGACGGGCGTGCCCGTCAGCGCGAGGCGATGCCGAGAAGAGAGGGAGCGGACGGCCTGCGATGTGGAGGCACCTGCGTTCTTGATGGCCTGGGCCTCGTCGAGGATCACGTAGTCGAACGACAGCTTCGCGAGCTCGGGAGCTCTCCGGCGCACGATGCCGTAGGTCGTCACGAGGACATCCACTGCGCGCGCTTCGTCCGCCGTCGTCGAGCTCGTCAGCTCGCTGACGCGGAGACCAGGAGCGAATTTTCTGGCCTCCGCGATCCAGTTGTAGACGACCGAGCGCGGTGCGACCACGAGCGAGGTGGTGTCGTCGCGCACGCGCTCCTGGCGCGCCGCGAGGAGCGCGAGGACCTGGATGGTCTTGCCGAGCCCCATGTCGTCGGCGAGGCAGCCCGAGAGCCCAAACTCTTCGAGCCACTGCATCCAGGCGAGCCCTGCGCGCTGATAGTCGCGGAGCTCCCCACGAAAGGCGGCGGGCGCCTCCGCAAGCGGAAGCTCGAGCCCTCCTCCGAGCTGTCGGCGTAGCGACGCGATCGGCCCGTGCCACGTGATCGCGTCCCCCTCGTCGCCGAGCATCGCGTCGACGAGCGGCAGCTGCGAATGGCGAAAACGCAGGCGGATGGCATCGCCTTCGGCGGATTCCGCCGAGAGCTCCATTACGCGACGCACGCGCGCCAGCCACTCTTCCGGGAGGATGCCGACGCTTCCGTCACCGAGGCGTACGAGCTTGTCGCCCCGCTTCGCGGCTTCGAGCAGGGCGGGCGCCGTCGCCTGGAGACCGCCGAACTCCACGCTGCCGCGCAGATCGAACCAGTCGATGTTCGACGACACCGACAGCGACGACGTCGTCGCCGCGCGATGCACCACGCCGTCCGCCTCCACGACGAACTGCGCCGGCGGCAAGGCGAGGATCGCGGCGGTGAGGCGCGCGGGCGCGATCTTGAAGCCGCCAGCGCGCGAGCGCGAGGCGGAGAAGCCCGCACTGATGAGGCGCGCGACCGCCGCCTGCTCGGCGTCGCGATCGCGTACGAGGATTCGCCGCCCCCCGCCGTCGGCGACCAACGCTCCGCGATCCCGCCATGCCGCCACGGCGCCGCTTTCGTAGGCGAACGTCACGTCGGCTTGCAGCGACCTCGGGGGAATCACCGCGTCGGCGTCGGGCCGTCGCACGTGGACACGCGTACAGAAGCTTCCGCCCTCCGTGACCGCGAAGGACGGAGGCAGCTCGAACAGCTCGCGTCGCGACTTCGTCACGAGGTCGCGCAGAAGGCGCACCGCGTCCTCGGCGGGGACCACCAGCTCGTTGCCCTGATTGCGGAGGGCCGTCACCCACCGCAAGGGAGCATCGCGCTCGACGCGGAGCGCGCGTGGTCCGATGAACGCGATCCCATCGTGATAGATAGCGCTCAGCGCATCGAGCGGCAGCGTCTCGTCGGCGCGACGCAGCTCGCCGCGCACGACGAGCTCACCGAGCGTCGCGCCGCCAGGGTTGCCCTCGGCCACGAGGAGCACGAGCCGAAAGGGCTCGCCATCGTCGAAGACCAGCGGCTCCGGCGTCCGGTCGTGGCGATGGAGCACCTCGGCGAGGCGCGTGCTCGCCAGCGCCGCGACGCGCGCTGGCGTCCTCTCGGCATACGCGCCAGGATCGTTGCGGTGAAACGTGGTCTGCGCGCGCTCGTCGCGGTAGCTCGACGTGCGTCTATCGACCACGAGCCCCGAGTACGGCGTGCTGGCCAGCAAATCGACGACCCATCGAGGCTCGCCGGGCGCGAGGCCAATCGGGGCCGGCTCGGTCGCCACATGGATCTCGAGAAGGCCGCGGTCGCGCTCGACGCTCGACAGGTGTCCGCGCCGCTCGCCAATGCGGAGCGCCGCCCAGACGTGCTTGCAGAGCCCCCGCACGACACGCGCGTGGCCGCAGGAGCACGCGCACTCGAGCATTCCGCCGCGTCGTTCGCGCGCCGTGTACCGCAGGGTCACATCGTAGAGCTGCGTACCTTGCACGTGCGCGCCGACGCGACTCGCATCTCCGTGTCGGATGGTGACCAAGCCCCGGAGCGCGTAGAGATCGCCGCGCAACACCACGAGCGGATCGAAGCTGCGACGTAGCCTGTCGCTCGTACGCAGGCTCTCCGAGGTCGGCACGCTGGTCATGCGGCGCGGTCAGCAGCCGCCGTGCCGACGAGCCGATCACGTAATCACGGCGAAATCTCGGCGTGACCCTATGTCCGGGACAGATCGCGGGGTGTCCACGGCCGCCGCGTCCGGGCCGTGCGCGACCTTCTCGTGCGCCACCATCATCCGAACGAGATCCTTCGTCTCCGCGAAGCCTTCGAGATCGCGCCGCGAGATCCGCGGACCCGGCGCCGACCCGAGGAGCGAGATGACGCGCTTCAGGGACATGCCGCGGAACGAGCCCTGCACCCACCAGAGGTTCTCGGCGAGCCTCTCGATCGGCCCGGGAGCAAGGACGTGCCAGTCGTCGCCAGGCTTCGTGGTCATCGCGTGGAGGGTAGGGGCGGCGACGCCGCGTCGTGAAGGCCCTACGGGCTCGGAAGGAGCCCTGCGAACCGCCGCGCCAGATGGTCGAGCGCGGCGGTGATCGAGGTGGCCATCTCGCAGAGCGGCTCCTCGTCTAGCCGATACAAAACCAGGTAGTCGCGCGCGATCACGTCGTAGCGGCGCATGAAGCGAAAGCGCACGAGGGCGCGGCCATCGCGGAGCTCGAGGCGCTCGTCGACCATCATCTCGCTCTCGGGCGCATCGAGCGCCTTTCCGTAACGCTTCATCACCGCATCGAGCGCGCCGTCGGGCAGCGGCAGCCGCACGCCTCCCACGTCGAGCGAGAGCATCCCTTCGTCGAGCGAAAGGCGCGTTCGCACCGGCGCTCCTTCGGCATCGGTGGTCTCGTGGATCGTGATCTCGGGCACTTCACGCGAAGGTAGCACTCGATAGCCAGTCGGCTGCGACGTCGGATACAACGAAGGAATGAAGCTTTCGAAGCAGCCCTTCCTCGCGCTCGCGGCCATTGGTTGGATCGATGGCTCGCTCCAGAAGGTAGAAGCGGTGGGTCTCCTCCGCGCCGCAACGGAGGCCGGCCTCCAGGGCGACGAGCTCGCCGCGGTCGAGAAGGCCACCAAGGAGAAGGTCACGCTCGACGGGGCCGACGTCGCCGGCATGAGCGAGT
>JAYTOQ010000008.1:0-2142 GCA_043747665.1 Polyangiaceae bacterium
AGGGAAGATCGACGCGGGCGCGGGCTGGGCGGCCTGGGGCAACTACGAATGGGCGCTTTCGACGCTGGAGGACCTCGAGTCGTCGACGCCGAACAACCCCGCCAGGCAAGCCGAGCTCGCGGAGGCCCAGATCGCCCTGCCGCGCAGCCGCGCCGAGGGCGTGCGCGTCATCGAGAACCTCGACGGTCGCGATCTCCTGGGGAGCCCGTATGCGTACCTCGCGCTCGCGCGCGCCCGCCAGGCCGAGGGTGACGACGGAGGCACGATGGCCGCGGTCCGGCGCTGCACCATGATGAGCAACGATCGGCGGCGCTGCGAGAAGCCGTCACCCAAGTCGTGAGGCCAAGTCGTGAGGCCAAGGTCGAGGCCAGAGACGTGAGGCCGAGGTCGTGAGCTGAGAAACTTTCCATCGCCACGGTCTCGCCGGTAAGGTCCGGGGGCCTTGCCGGAAGCTGCGGAGCCCGCTCAGTCACGGTTCACGCGCTCCACGCGGTTCGACGCCGTGATGCTCCTGGCCTGTGCGCTCGTCCCCGCAGCGCTCGCTGCCGCAGGAGCGATGTCGTCGGCGCCGGCGTCCCACGACGAGGCGGTGGTGCGCGCGGTGGGCGTCGGGTGGACCGGCGTGTTCCGTGCGCTCGACGTCATCGTGGCGGCAACGCTGATGCTCGTGCCGCTCGGCACGAGAGCCATGCGCGCCGGGGTCGCGAGCGCGTTGATCACGGGCGCCTGCGGAGCGGCGGCGTTCGTCGTCGCGCGGAGGCTCGCGCACGCCGTGCGACCGGCAGCGACGTCGCCTCGGTTGATGTCCGCGGTGGCGGCGGTGTCGGTGCTCTCGGCGCTGCTCGCGCCGGTGTGGCAAGTCGAGGCCGCGGCGCCGGGCGGGGCAGTGGTGGGGGCGTTGATCGTGCTGGTCGCGCTGGCGCTCGCGGGTGCGGGAGCGGGAGCGAGAGCGGCGCC
Organism: Polyangiaceae bacterium; assembly: GCA_043747665.1. Lineage (GTDB taxonomy): Bacteria > Myxococcota_A > Polyangia > Polyangiales > Polyangiaceae > Labilithrix. Next base: position 958 of record JAYTOQ010000008.1, read on the forward strand.
GTTCGTGGCCGGGCTTGCGGCCAGCTACGAGCCGCTCGTGCTCCTGGCGGTGATCGCTGCAGTGGCGCCGTGGATCCAGGAGGTCGTGCGCGCACGCGCGCTCGGCCGGCGGGACGCGATCGATGCCGGGATGGCGTTTGCTCTGGGGCTGCTGCCGCTCGGCCTGGGATTGGCGATGGCGCGGCGAACGCCGGAGATCGCGGTGTCGGCAGCGCGGCCACTGGCCTCGTCGATCGGAGAGCGCGCGGGCTCGCACGTCGTGCTCGGCGCCTTTGCGACCGCTGAGGTCGGCACGCTCATGCTCGTCGCGGCCGCTGCCGGCGCGGTGCTCGTCGCGCTCGTGCCTGGTGCGCGACGTGCGCTCGCGTCGCTCCTCGGCGTGATCGCGGTGGGCGTGGCCGGCATCTGGCTCGGCGCCGCGAGCGGGCCGTCGCACGTCGCGTCGGTCGTGCTCGCCGCCACGTGCGCGCTGCACGTGCTCGCGTCGGTGGCGCTGGTCGCCGCCGTGGTCGCCATCAGTAAGCTGCGCGTGCCCTTCGCCGAGGCGAGCGCTGCGCTCGTGGTCGTCCTCGAGCTCGTGCTGCCGGTGCGCGCCGCCGACGAGACGCTCGGTCGTCGCCAGGCGCGCTCATCGCATGCGTCGAGCGTGTGGACCGAGGTGGCGTGGGGCGCGGCGCCGCCGTCCGCCGCGGTCCTCGTCGCCGATCGCGGCACCATGCGGCGGATCGCGGCGGCCCGTGCGACCGGTGAGATGCGCGCCGACCTCCTGGTGGTCGCCACGTTCGCGCTGCCTTCGCGTGCGAGCGATCGGGCGCTCGTCGCAGAGCCGAAGCTCGCCGCGCTCTATCGCGACATCGCGCTCGGGAGCACGCCGGAGGAGCTGTCGCTCGCGACGCTGGCGACGCAGCGCCCGCTCCTCGCCGGCTTCGATCCGCGCTGGGATCGCGGCCTCGCACGGCACTTCGTGCCCGTCGGGCTGACCACGCGCTTCGAGCCCGAGCCGCGCGGCTCGAGCGATCGACGTCGCGGGCTGGATGCCTTCCTGCCGGGCAAGGAGCGCCTCGTCCGCGTGGCCGTCGCGCGTCGCGATCCGGAGCTCGCGGCGGCCACGGCGACGTTGCTGCGCGGCCGCGCCATCGGCATGGCGGCGTGCGGCGAGCGCGACGTGCTCTCGCGCGCGCTCGA
>JAYTOQ010000009.1:0-3729 GCA_043747665.1 Polyangiaceae bacterium
AAGAAGGTCGTCAAGCTCACCGAAGCCGAGAAGGCGCAGTGGCAGGCGAAGTTCAGCGACGTGCGCAAGGTCCTCAAGACCGAAGGCAAGATCAAGGGCGACGTCTGGGACGCCGTCACGAAGGCCGCGGGCAAGTAACTCAGAGCTCGTGTTTCTAGCGGCGAGGTGCCTCGTCTGAGGTACCCTCGCCGCCGATGAGCGAAGAGGAGAAAGAGCCGCCGAAGGACGAGACGCCTGCGTCTGCGCCTGCGTCCAAGCGTCCGTCGTCGCCGTGGCCCAGCGCGCGTAAGTGGGAAGCCCCGAAGGCCATCGACGGGACCGGCGGCGAGAGCGGCGGGAGCGCAACGAGCACGGCGAGCGCAGTCGCCGCCGAGCCCGCTCACAAGGCGGCGTGGGGCGCGCCGCTCGATCGTCTCGATCGCGTGTGGACGAAGCTCGACGCACGGCTGTGCGCCGCCGTCCTGCTCGCCGACGCGATCACGCTCGTCATCTGGATCTCGCTGAAGGCGATGTCGAGCACCGGCACCGGCGGCGCAGGTCGGATGTTTCGCTGTCTCCTCACCGCGCTCGTGCTCGGCGGCATCACGCACGTGCTCACGCGCAAGCGCACCGCACGTCACGAGGCCATCACCACCGGCGCGGTCGTTCTCGGCCTCGGTCTCGGATCGCAGTTCGGCGACGTCGGCGTGGTCTACTTCGGCAACCTGCTCGCTTGGTTGCAGAATGCATCTTTCCTGGTCTTCTTCGGCGGCGCCAGCGACGTCGCGAAACGCCTGACGCTCTGGCTTGCTCTTCTCGGCGCATCGGTCGCCACCGGGCAGGGAAAGCACATCAACGTCGACGTGGTGATGCGCTTCCTCACGCCGCGCGCGCGCGTGCCCGTTGCCGTGCTGGGCTGGATGGTCGCCGCGGTGGTCTGTTTTGCTGGCGTCTGGGGCTTCTTCGATCACGTCGCGGTCGTCGACTACAAGGCGCCGGTCACCGTGCCGTGCGCGGGAAAAGTCGACGCGGACTGTCCCGCGCCGCCCAGCTCGAAGATCGATTTCGTGTGGAAGCAGACGAAGCGCGATCTCTTCCTCGCCCGTCGCCAGCTCTCGCTCGACCTCAAGACGTTCCCCAAGGTGCTAGGCGGCACGCCCTACGGCGGCTGGCTCACTGGCAAGGAGTGGAACGAGTGGCTCCACGATGCCGACTGGCAGGAGCACTTCGATCCTGCGGACATCAAGGCGATGGAGATGGACGAGAAGAGCGAAGGCTTCCGCACTCCCGCCGTCACTGCCGTCCCCGGCGCCGGCGATCGCGTTTACCAGCTGCTCGTTCGCGAATGCAATTTCGTCTTTGCGTTCGGGCTCCTGGTCATCGCGCTGCGCTTCGTGCTCCGGTCGCTGCTCGCCATCGGCGGATGGATCAAGGTCGACCCCAACGCCGCGCACGGTGACGAGGAGCTGGCGCACGCCCACGACAGCAGCGCCCAGGCGGATCGAGTCGAAGAAGCGATCAAGGAGGGCTCGCGATGAGCGCCGGTTCTTCGAAGACCCCGCTCGTGAGCGACGCGCCCGATCCCAAGGCGGCGCGCCTCACGTTCGGCCTCATCGGCGGCGCCGTCGTCATCCTCGGCGCCGTCGGCGGCGTGCTCGTCGGGCTCGTGGCGCTGCTCGCGCTCCTCGGTACGCCGCTGTTCGCGGTCATGGGCGGCGTGACCGAGCTTGCATGGCTGACCGACGCCGATCCAAGCCAGCAGTTCCTGCGGCGGCTCGCGCCGGAGGTCTTCGGCTCGCGCTTCGCCGGCTCGCCGATCCTCACCACCATCCCGCTCTTCACGTTCGTCGGCTACACGATGGCCGAGTCGAAGACGCCCGAGCGCCTGGTGCGCGCCGCGAGCTCGTGGGTTGGCTGGCTGCCGGGCGGCCTCGCCATCGTGTGCGTCCTCGCGAGCGCGGTCTTCACGCTCTTCACCGGCGGCAGCGGAGTGACCATCATCGCGGTCGGCGGCCTCTTGCTGCCGGCGCTCCGCCAGAAGGGGTACTCGGAGAATTTCGCGCTCGGCCTCGTGACCACCGGCGGCTCGCTCGGTCTCCTCCTGCCCTACGCTCTCCCGCTGCTCGTCTACGCGATGGTGACGGGCCTGGATTTTCAGCTCGTCAACAAGGCGGTGCTCGCGCCGGGCGGGCTGGTCCTGGCGCTCTTCGTCGCGTACGCCGCGTACATCGGCGTGAAGGAGAAGATCCCGCGCCAGGCCTTCGACCTGAAGGAAGCGGCGTCCGCGACGTGGGCGTTCAAGTGGGAGCTCGGCGTGTTCGTCCTGCTGGTCATCGGCATCAAGACCAACATGACCGACATCGACGAGGCCGCGGGACTCGTTGCGCTCTACACGCTTTGCATCGAGTGCTTCATCTACAAGGACCTGTCGATCAAGAAGGATCTCGTGCGCGTCGCGAAGGGATCGATGGCCCTCGCCGGCGCCGTCATCCTCATCCTCGCGATGGCGAACGCGCTGACCTACTACATCGTCGACAAGCACATCCCCGAGCGCCTGATCGAGGCGATGCTGAAGCTCGGTCTCGACAAGACGTGGCAGTTCCTGATCGTCATGAACATCTTCCTGCTCGTCCTGGGCATGGTGATGGACGGCTTCAGCGCCATTCTCGTGGCGATCCCGCTCGTGCTTCCGTTCGCGGCGCACTTCGGGCTCGGGCCGTTCCACGTGGCGATCATGTTCGTGCTCAACCTCGAGCTGGCGTTCTCGTGCCCACCGCTCGGCCTGAACTTGTTCATCTCGAGCTTCCGGTTCAATCGGCCGGTGGTGAGCCTGTACAAGCTGGCGATGCCGTTCGTGGGCCTGCTTGCCGTCGCGCTGCTCGTGGTCACCTTTGTGCCGCACATCTCGAACATGCTCGTCCTCGACGACATCGCGGGCTGGCGCGCGAAGGCCGAAAAAGAAGGGCGAACGCCGCGTGAGGCCTGGCGCCTCGAGTGCGTGCAGTTCGACAACTCGAACCCGCTGCCGTGCTCGCCCGAGGAGAAGCTCAAGTACCCCAACGGCCGCATGCCCGAGCCTGTCGAGGTAAAGGTGCACGCGGATGCCGGCGCCCCTGAGTCCGAGGAGGACGCGATCGACGCGCTCATCGCCGGCAAGGAGGCAGGCGCTCCGAAGCCGTCCTCGACCACGCAGAGCGAGGACGACATCGACGATCTCATCATGGGCAAGGGCAAGCCCGATGCCGGCGCGGCCGCGGACGGCGGCCAGCCCCCTTCCCCCACGAAGCCCGTGCTGACCGGCAAGGAGAGCGACGACGACATCGACAATCTGATCATGGGTAAGGGCAAGGACGGCGGTTGAAGGCGTGAGGGCGGCAGCCGTCGTCGTCATCGCTGCCGTCACCGTCGTCGCGCTCGCGATGGGCTGCGGCGCGGATGAAGCGTCGCGCCACGGCGTAGCATCGCCGTCGAGCGACTCGACGACGACCGTGCCCGCGCCGGAGGTCCCGCCGCCGCTATCCGGCGATGACGCGCTCGATGCCTCGGGCGTGACGTGGAGCGTGGGCGACGCCGGGACGCCGTCGCGTTCTGCCCCGCCCGCACGTGCGCCACTGCCAGAGCCTTCGTTCGGAGCGAGTGAGCCCGCCAGGCCTGGCGACGTGCACGCGTTTCGTCTCGCCGTTGCGCTGCGCGCCGCCCGCGCCACGCGCAGCGGCGCGAAGGTGACGAAGATGCTCTCGGTCATCCCCG
>JAYTOQ010000010.1:0-8204 GCA_043747665.1 Polyangiaceae bacterium
CTCGAGAACGAGGCCCTCGAGATGTTTGCGCCATACGACGTCGTGCTGAGCGACATGGCGCCGAACACGACCGGTAATCGCATCGGCGATCAGACGCGCAGCTTCGAGCTCTTCATGCGCGCGCTGGCGGTCGCCGAGAAGCTGGCGAAACCGGGCGGCGCGTTCGTCGGCAAGATCTTCATGGGCGAGGACTTCACGCTGGCGAAGAAGGCGGTGAAGCGCATCTTCGGCGAGGAGCGCGCGATCCGCCCCGAAGGAACGCGCACCAACAGCTACGAGCTGTTCCTCGTCGGCCTCGGAAAGAAAGGCGTCATCCCACCCGCGGCGTGACGTTGCTGTCACACGCATCGTGCTTCGGCGGAGACTGCGCACGCGCCTGCGTTTCCGGTACGCTCGGAGACGTGATGGTCGCGGCATTTCAGGGGCTGCTTGCGGGCCGCTTCGTGATCGAGCGCGAGGTCGGTCGCGGCGGCGTCGGGATCGTCTATCGCGCGACCGACGAGGTCTCGAAGGCGCCTGTTGCCCTGAAGGTCATCGCCATCCCCGGTGTCGACGCCGGCGAGGAGGCGCGCTTCGGTCGCGAGGGCCGCGTGCTCGCCGGCCTCAGTCATCCCGGCATCGTGCGCGTCGTCGCGTTCGGGCAGCTCGACGAGGGCCACCCCTACGTCGCGATGGAGTGGCTCGACGGGGAGGACATCGCGCAGCGCCAGAAGCGCGCGCCGCTCACGCTCGGCCAGGCGGTGGAGGTGGCGGCGCACGTCGCCGACGCGCTCGCGTATGCGCACAGCGTCGGCATCGTTCATCGCGACATCAAGCCTTCGAACGTGATCCTCGTCGGCAGCAAGGCGGGGCACGACTGGCCCATCGAATCGAAGCTCGTCGACTTCGGTGTCGCGTCGGCGGAGGACGCGCGCCTCACGCGCACCGGCGCGATCATCGGCACGCCCGCGTACATGGCGCCGGAGCAGGCACGCGGCGATGCCGAGGTCGACGCACGCGCGGACATCTACGGCCTCGGCGCGACGCTCTTCGAGATGATCGCCGGACGGCCGCCGCACATCGGCCCGACGCCGGTCGCGATCCTCGCGCGCCTGGTGACCACGCCTGCGCCGCGTCTCAGCGAGATTTTCCCTGACGTCCCGATCTCGCTCGACGATCTCCTCTGTCACATGCTCGCCACGCATCCCGAGGATCGTCCCGCCGGCGCCGGCGAGGTCGCACGACGCCTCCGCATCATCGCCACCGAGCTCGAGAGCGCTCCGACGACGACGCGCACGACGTCACCGGACAGCGGGAACGTCCCGCAGAGCATGGGCTCGATGATCCTTCAGTCCGCGCGCCCGGGCGGCTCGCGGCTCGTGACGTCGATCCTCGCCACCGCCGTTCCCAAGGGACCTGCGCGCGGCCGGCTCATCGCGCACCTTCGCGCGCGCGGCGCCGAGGCTACGGAGCTCGGCGGTGATGCCATCGTCGCGCATCTCGGCGTGACGAAGGCGCTCGGCGACGAGGCGGTGCGCGCGCTCGATCTCGGCCTCCGTCTCGCGACGGCAGGTTGCCGTGTCGGCGTGGCCACGGGACGAACGCGCATCGATCGCACGCGTCCGACCGGCGAAGTCGTCGACCGCGCGGCTGCGCTCTCGCGCGACGCGCAGAAGGGCCAGGTCTTCGCCGACACCACGACGAGCGAGCTCGCCCGCGGTCGCTACGAGATGCAGGTGCGCGCCGACGGGACGTCGGTCGTCGGCCCCAAGGTCACCGCCCGCAAGGAGGGCGTCGCCGGCGGCTCGCCCTTCGTCGGTCGCGAGGCCGATCTCTCGCAGATCGTCAGCGCCTACGAGCGTTGCCAGGAGGACAAGACCCCGATCATCGTCACCATCAGCGGTGCGCCCGGCATCGGCAAGACGCGGCTCCGTCGCGAGGCGGTATCCCGCATCGCCTCGCATCCGTCGTCGCCGCGCGTCGCGCTCGTGCGCGCCGAGTCGTTCGCGAAGAGCCACGCGCTCGGGATCATGGCCGACGTCGCGCGCGGAATCGCGGGCGTCACGAAGGGCGCTGGCCTCGAAGACGCCATGTCCGCGACCGACGCGCTGCTCGCGAAGATCGACGTCGTCGGTCCGAGCACGCGCGAGCTCGTCGCGCGTCTCGTTGCCAACGAGCCGCTGCCCGAGAGCGTCGACGCCCGCGCCGCGCGTGACGCGCTGTGGATGGCGCTCACCGACATGGCCATGCGCGTCTCGCAGGAGGCGCCGCTCGTCGTCGCCGTCGAGGACGCGCAGTGGGCCGACCTCGAGTCGCTCGCCTGGCTCGATCACCTCCTCAGTCGCGCTGCGAGTCATTCCGTCTTCGTCCTTGCGACCGCGCGTCCCACGCTATGGCGTGACGATCCGGCTCGTTTCTCGGGCCGAGATCACGTTCGCATCGAGCTGCGGCCCCTCGCACGACGTACGGTGCGCGCCATCGCGAAGGCCATCCTCGGCGAGAAGGCCAACAGCGCGGACGGCGAGGCGATGGTCGAGTCGATCGCCACGCAGGCCGGCGGCTCACCGCTCTTTGCCGAGGAGCTTTCGCGCCTCGCGCACTCGGGACGCGATGCCGCGAGCGCGCCCACCATCGAGGCTGCCATCCAGGTCTCGCTCGATGCGCTCGACGAGGACGTGCGCGAGGCCTCGACCAAGCTCAGCGTGTTCGGCATGCAGGTATGGGACGCAGGGCTCACCGCGCTCGGCGTGCGGGGCGCTGCCGAGATCATGCGCGCGCTCACCGCCGCCGAGACCATCGTCGAGCAAGCGAGCTCGCGCTTCAAGGACACGCGCGAGTGGGCGTTCAAGCACGCGCTCACGCGCGAGGTCGCGTACGCCTCGCTCGGCGACGATCAGCTGAAGGAGCTGCATGCGCGCGCCGGGCAATGGCTCGCGAAGATGGGCGAGGACGACGCCATCGTCGCGCGCCATCTCGAGCTCGGCGGCGAGGCCGTGCAGGCGGCGAATTACCTGGAAAAAGCGGCACGGCGTGCGCTCGCGGCCAACGCACTCGGCGAGGCGGTGCGTCTCGCCGAGAAGTCGCTCGCGTTCGCGGAAGACAAGCCGACGCAGTTCGCGCGCGCGCAGATCCTCGACGAGGCCTGGAACCGCCTCGACGCGCGCGCCGGCGAGCGGGACACCGCCGTGCGCGCGATGCAGGACTCGATTTACGACGAGGCGAGCGAGGTGCGCGCGCTCGGCGCACGCGTTCGTTACGAGGACGCATCGGGCGGCGGGCCCGACACGAGCGCTGGCCTCGTCGACGTCATCCGTCGCGCGAAGGTGGCCGGGCTCTTCGACGAGGAAGCGCGCAGCGCGGCGGCGCTCGCATCGCGACTCGCGTTCGCCGGCGAGCTCGACAAGGCGGCCGACGTCGCCGACTCGCTCCTCGAGCTGTCGCGCGCGCACGGGATCCCCGGCGCTGCCGTCGATGCGTGGCAGACACTGGCGGTGGTCAGGCAGGCGCGCGGGGACGTCGGCGCTGCGCTCGAAGCACGAAGGAGCGCAGCGCGCGCGGCGGCCGCAGCCGGTCTGAAGACGCGCGAGGCGACGCTCACCATCAACGTGGGCTTCGCGCTGACGACGATGGGCGCGAAGGAAGAGGCGCGCGTCGCCATCGAGGGCGGAATCGCGCTCGCGCAGGCGGTCGGTTCGCCCGGCACTGTTCGTCACGGCCAGATGATCCTGCTCTGCTGGGTGTCGACGTTCGGACCCGAGACGTCGCTCGACGCGCTGCTCGCCGATCCGCGCGCCATCGCCGACAACGCCGTCTCCGGCGCGTGGGTGCCCCACGACCGCGCGACGCTTGGCGTCCTCTACTATCGCGGCGCGGAGCTGCTGCTCAACGATCCGCGCGGTGGTCCCGCGGGGCCGCGGCAGGGCGCGGACGCGTCGCTCCGCAGCGCGACGCCGGCCGAGCAAGCGCGCACGCTGCTCAAAACGGCGGCCGGCGGCTATCGCGCGACCAAGATGCTCGACGTCGTGCCGGTCGCGCTCGGGTTGTGGGCGGAGGCGGAGCGGCGGTGCGGCTCACCTGATCGCGCCGTCGAGATCGCCACCGAGGCGGCGGGGCTGCTCGAGCACGGCTCGCCGAGCCTGCTCAACGAGGCGCCGATCTACCTCGCGCTCCACGCGGCTTGCGTCGACCTCGGTCGTCCCGAGCACGCGAAGGATGCGATCGCGCGCGGGCTGCCGCGGCTCGTCACGCGCGTGCACGGCCTCTCGGGCACGCCGTACGCGAAGGAGTTCCTCCGGCACCTCGCGCCGAACGCGGGCCTCATCGCGGCGGCGGAAACGTACGGGATCTTGCCTGCCGAGATCGCCGCGCTGCTCGCCTCGCCGTAGCGTCGTCGCGTCGCGTGGTTCGCGCGCGTGGTTCGCGCGCGTGGTTCGCGCCCCCACACCAGGCCCGTGGATCATCGAATCACCGGCTGCTGCCTGCAGCCCGATCGGGAATCGAGGAACTCTCCTCGATACCGCCGTTCGTATCGCACCTGCCGCCCGCTTCTCGCGGCGTGAGCGTTCATTTCCGCTCTGACTGCGCATCGATGGCCCATCTCTCCACGACTCCGATGTGGCCCGACCATTGCGACAGAAGGCAGTCATGAGGAAGCTCGCGTTCTTGGCGCTCGCGATGGCAGCCGTCGGCTGCGGCACCGGCACGACGGATTCGCCGGTGTCGAGCGAGGTGGCCGCCCCCGCCGTTGGTGACCCGGGCGTCTCGCCCGCGCAGGTGCGCGCGTTCCAGAGGCTCCAGCTCGACAGCGGCTCGACGTGGACGTGGATGCAGCACGAGACGCACGGCACCCCTTCGCACCTCTCCGTGCCGCGGTCGCGCACGGGCCAAGCGCTCCTCGTCGCCGGCAAGACCGCGGAGCGCGCGACCGTCGACTTCGTCGATCAGTACCGCGATCTCTTCAAGATGACCGACGCCGCCGCGGAGCTGTCGCTCTCGAGGTCGGAGGTCGACCATCTCGCGATGACCCACGTGCGGTTCCAGCAGGTCGCGCACGGAGTGCCCGTCGTGGGCGCCGAGCTCGCCGCGCACTATGACGGGGAGGGTCGGCTCACCTCGATCGATGCAAACTACATCTCCGGCATCCGCGACCTCGACGTGCGGCCGAAGCTGTCGGCGCAGCTCGCGCGCGACGTCGCGCTGGCCGACGTGGTCGCCACCAGCAAGAACGTCGACGAGAGCAAGCTGAGCGCGAGCGACGGCAAGCTCGTGGTCCTGGCCGGCGGCGAGCGCCCCGCTGCGCTGGCGTTCGAGTACACGATCCGCGCCGTCTTCGGCGATGAGCCCGCGATCTGGATTATCACTGTCGACGCAAAGACCGGCGAGATCCTGCACCGCTACAACAACCTCCAGACCATCGAGGCGACCGGCGCCGGCGTCCTCGGCGACACCAAGAAGTTCCAGGTCGTGCAGTCCGGCAGCACCTACGCGATGAACGACACGTCGCGCGGCGTCTCGATCAGCACGTACGACGCGAACGGCCAGCAGGCCGGCCCCAGCGAGGGCGCGACCCCCGTGTCCTCGTCGACGCTCACGAGCTGGGATCGCGGCGTCGGTCCCGGGGCCGCCGTCGATGCGCACGTGTATGCGGGCGTGGTGTTCGACTATTACAAGAAGGTCCACGCGCGGAACGCCATCGACGGCGCGGGCGGCGCGATGCTCTCGACCGCGCACTTCGGCCAGGCCTACGACAATGCGTTTTGGGACGGCACTGGAATGAGCTACGGCGACGGCGGGCAGCTCTTTCGACCGCTCTCGGCCGGCCTCGACGTCGTCGCGCACGAGTTCACGCACGGCGTGACCGAGCGCACGTCGAGCCTGAACTACCAGGGTCAGTCCGGCGCGCTCAATGAGTCGGTGAGCGACATCTTCGGCGTTTTCATCGAGCACTCGCTCCGCCCCGACGACACGAAGAACTGGACGATGGGCGAGAACATCGCGCTCGGCACGGTCGGCATTCGTGACTTCAAGACCCCGGCGAACGGCGATCAGCCGGGCAACATGTCGGTCTACGTCAACACGCAGCAGGACAACGGCGGCGTGCATATCAACAGCGGCATCCCGAACAACGCCGCGTACCTCATGACGACGGGCGGCACCAACCCGGTGTCGAACATCAAGGTGAGCTTTGGCATCGGCTGGGCGAAGAGCGAGCAGCTCTGGTATCGCGCGAACACGAAGTACTTCCTGTCGACGACCAACTTCGCGCAGGCCGCGCAGGGCGTGATGCAAGCGGCGAAAGACATCGCGCTCACCGCCAACGAGACGAACATCGTCGACTGCGCGTGGAAGGCCGTCGGCGTCGTGCAGGGCACGTGCGCGGCAATCACGGATCCCAGCGCGACGACGCCTTCGTCGAAGGCGCCGGATACGACCACCGGTACCGATCCCGGCACGGGTACGGGCACCGGCACCGGCACGAGCCCCGGAGAACCTTCGTCGAGCGCGAGCGGGACGGCCGACGACACGTCGGGCGCGGATACGAGCGGCACCACGACCAAGAAGAGGAGCCCGCGGGCAACCCTCGGGGCGCAGGACTCGTCGGGCTGCAATGTCGGCGCGCACGGCGCGACGGACTTCGGGCCGCTGGCGGGACTGCTCGCGGCGGTGTTCGGGCTCGCCGCCGCGAACCGGCGGCGGAAGCGCTGACCCGGATTTGCGGAGTGCTAAGGTGGCCTGCTCATGCAGGAGACCTCATCGACACCGCTGGTGACCATCGCCGTCGCGAGCTCGGATGACGAGGCGCGTATCGAGACGTGCCTGAGGAGCGCGCTCGAGCAGGACTATCCGAGCGATCTGGTCGAGATCTTCGTGGCGGACGCGATGAGCATGGATGCCACGCGCGAGATGGTGCTGCGCATCGCCGGCGAGGATGCGCGCGTGCGCATGCTCGACAATCCGAAGCGCACGCGCGCAGCGGCGCTCAACGTGATCCTGCGCGCGGCGCGCGGCGAGATCGTGGTGCCGATGGATCCGAGCGGTGATTACGGCAAGACGCACGTGACCAAGTGCGTGCAGGCTCTGATTGCGTCGCCCGCGGATCATCTCGCGATCGTGCCTCGCGCAACGGGACGAACGCTGGTGCAGCGTGCGCTGTCGGCGGTGCAGAAGACGAAGCTCGCCTTCGCGGCGGGCGCGGAGCTGGCGCGCGGCTCCGAGCCGGTGCCGGCGCTCCTCGGCGCGGTGCGCCGTCGCGTGTTCGATCGGGTCGGCATGTTCGATCCCGATACGCGCCTCGAGGAGGACGATGAGCTGTCGCATCGCATCACGCAGTCGGGCGGCGCGGTGACGGTGCGTCGCGACATCGTGGTGCACATGGCCGAGGCGGGCTCCTTCAAGGAGCTCTTCAAGCGCCAGTACCTGTTGGGTCGCAGCCGAGCGCGGCGGACGGTCAAGGAGCGTCGGCTCGCATCGGTCCGCGCGCTCGGTCCGCTGGCGCTGGTGGTGAGCGGCGGTGCGCTCGTCGCCACGTCGACCATCCAGCCGATCACACCCTTCGCGCTCGCGGCCTATGCGCTACTCACCGGTGCCGCCGCCGTCCGGGTCGCACGGACCGAGGGCTTCGTCGCGATCCCGATCGCGTGGGCGGCCTATCCCGTGATGCACGTCGCGCACGGCGTGGGCTTCGGCAGCGGGCTCGTGCGCGCGCTGGTTCGTCCGGACTGGGCGCCGGCGCCTCGCATCGAGGACGCCGAGCCGGCGTAAAAGGCGGCAGTCCGTCGCTCCGCCGCTCCGCCGCTCCGTCGCGCCGCCGCTCCGCCGCTCCGCCGAGGGAACTTTTGGCGATGCGCGGCGTCAGCGGCACATGGGCGACGCGCGCGGCATCGGGGAAACCACGCTCGTCATGCCGTTCGCGTCGATCGAGCCGGTTTCTCCGAGCTCATCGAGCGCTCGGCGCTCACCGACCTCTCCGATCCTACCGATCGCGTCTACCCACGTCGGGCCGCTCCTCCTCGAGGCCAAGCTCCTGTGGGGACGTGACACACTCGGGATAAAGCACGTGCCGGCGCGCGGGCTGCGCGGACGGCGCGAGGTCCGCGTACGCGATCTCGGTCTGGACGTCCCCGGTTGCGACGACCTGGTGGTGGGCTCGGTCGACGCGAGCACAGGCGAGCTCACGCTCCGGCTTCCCAACGGGGAGCCGGTACCCACAGGCAGTCGGATGACGC
>JAYTOQ010000011.1:0-3409 GCA_043747665.1 Polyangiaceae bacterium
AGCATCACCACGGCGGGCGCGGCGTACTCGGGCAGCGTCTTCGTGAAGAGCTCGACCACCTCGCGATCCAGCGGTAAATTCCCGTAGTCCGCGTCGTCCTCGACGTCGTGCCCGCGGATGGTCTCGATGGTGGCGAAGCGATCGACGGCGGCTCTCACCTGGTCGGTCTCGAACACGGTGCGCGACTGCGACGAAAAATAGGCGACGACAGGTCGCGCTCCGCTCGCGCCACGCGCGGCATGCGCGAAGTCGAAGAGGCTCGGCGAGGCAAGGATCGCGTCACGTCCTCCTTCCTGCGAACGACCGGTGAGGATCGCCGAGAGCGAGAGCGCAGTATAGCTCGACACGGCCCGGAGCTCCGCGAGCTCCACGCGCCCGCGCGTGAGCGCCGCTGTCTCGGGTGCCGTCGGCGCGTCGCCGTAGGCGCGGTAGTCGCTCGCCCGCACACTCTCGGTGAGCACGAAGAGGATATCCGGCAAGACCTCGCGCTCGGCATGGAGCGGCGGCAGCGAGATCGCCGAAGCAAGCGGCTCCGGCTCGTGACGGAGACGCAGCGCAGCGAGCGCATGGACCGCGCGAAGCTCGGGCGTCGCATGACGTGGCCCCGAGCCGGCGAGACCCGCGCACGCGGCGCCGGCCAGCAGCACGGCGGCGGTCACGGCACGGCGGCGACGCGGCATCGGCGCAAACCGCGCCACCGTCTCGTGGAAGAACGAGAGCAGCGCGTACTCGAGCGCGGTCGATGCAGCGACCGCGAGCAGATATGCGGGGACCGCACGCATGACGATCGGCCGCACGTCGTGCCTCGCATGGATCGCCGCGGCGAGGACCTGCACGTCGAGCGGCGCGTGGTAGTAGCGGAAGACCGCGACCTGCAGGACGAGCACCGCCGACGCTGTCGCCGCCAGCACGAGCCTGCGCGCGCGGGTCGTGGCCGCAAAGGCAACGAGCGCGAGCACGAGCGCAACCGACGCCGCGGCGTCCACCAGCGCGCGCGGCGCGGAGAGCCAGGCGGCCGCGCCCCGAAACAGCACGTCGAGCATCACGAACTGTCCGGCCAGAAGCGCAGCCGCAAGCGATGCCGCAAGGGGCGCGCGTCGATGCACGGCGAGGGATTCGACCAGCGGCAAGCGGGCAGGATAGCAAGGCCCCCGGCGGTGCGGTCGGCGGTGGTAGCCTGATCGCGTGTCGACGGCGCGACCAGTAAATCTCGCAGCGAGCGTGTTCGCCCTCGACCAGCGCCGGTGGGCGCTCGACGCGCTCTCGAGCCTCGGTGACGGCGTGCTCATCGTCGACGAGCGCGCGCGCCTCGTCTACTTCAACTCCGCAGCGGTGCGCCTCGTCGGAGCCGACCAGCTCTCCGACGATCCCGGGAGCTGGGCCACGAGGTACGGCGTTTATCACCCCGACGAGCACACCCCGTTCGACGCCGACGAGCTACCGCTCAACCGCGCGCTGCACGGCGACCCCTCGCAGGACATCGAGATGTTCGTCCGCAACCACGCGGTGCCGGAGGGGATCCATCTCAGCTGCAGCGGCTGTCCGCTGCGCGACGAGACCGGACACGTGCGAGGGGCCGCCGCGATCTTCCACGACATCAGCGTGCGAAGGCTCCAGCAGATCCAGCTCCTCGAAGGAGAGCGGCAGAAGCGCGCCATCCTCGACAACATCCCCGACATCGCCTGGCTGAAGGATCGCGATGGTCGGTTCGTTGCCGTCAACACGCCGCTCGCCATCGCCGCCGGCAAGAAGCGCCCCGAGGACCTCCTCGGGCTCACGGATCTCGACATCTGGCCTCGCGAGCTCGCGGAGCGCTATCGCGCGGACGACGACGAGATCATGCAGTCGGGGCAGCACAAGCGCGTCGAGGAGCCGCTCTCCGATGCCCGGGGCGAGACGCGGTGGATCGAGACGTTCAAGACGCGCATCGTCGGCGATCAGGGCGAGGTCATCGGCACGACCGGCATCGCGCGCGACATCACCGAGCGAAAGCGCGCCGAAGAAGCGCTGCGCGTCACGAACGACGAGCTCGAGCGACGCGTCGCGCGGAGGACCGCCGAGCTCGCCGAGGCGCAAGAGAGCCTGGTCCGCAAGGAGCGGCTCGCGGTCCTGGGACAGCTCGCGGGTGGCGTGGCGCATCAGATCCGCAACCCGCTCGCGGCGATCCTGAACGCGACCTACGTGCTGAAGCGCCATGTTTCGCCCGGGCAGCACTCGAACGTCGAGGACGCGATCCGCATCATCCACGACGAGGTCCGGCACGCGAACGTGATCATCACCGGCCTCCTCGACTATGCGCGCGTGCGCACGCCGGATCGCCATCCCGCGTCGGTGGTGGAGCTGGTCGACCGTGTCCTCGTCTCGGGCTCGGTACCGGAGGGCATCGAGGTCGAGCGTCACATCGAGGCCGACGTGCCTCTCCTCCGGATCGACGCCGATCAGATCTACGGCGCGATCTTCAACCTGGTGCGGAACGCCATCGAGGCCATGCCCGAGGGCGGCAAGCTCACCGTCGCGGTGCACACCGACGCCGACCAGGTGGTGGTGGTGGTCTCCGACAACGGGCCCGGCATCAGCGCGCAGGTGCGGAGCCACCTCTTCGAGCCGCTGCACAGCACGAAGCCGATGGGTATCGGCCTCGGTCTCGTCACCGCGCGCACGTTCATCGAGGCCCACGGCGGCCGCATTGCGCATGTCGACACCGACGCGGGCGCGCGCTTCGAGATCCGCCTCCCGGTCGCGTAGCGCCTCCGAAGACTCAGCGGCTGCAGGAACGAGCGCGGCGGCGGGAGGCAGAGACGAGCGCGATGGCCAGGCCGAGCAGCGCGTAGCTCACCGCCCTCGTGCGCGAGTCGCGCGAGGTAGACGTGGAAGGCGTGGAACCGACGGCGCAGCCGGACGTGGTGGTGGTGGTGGTGGTCGGCGCAGCGCCGGATACGGGCGTCGCGTCGCCAGCGTCGGGATCCGCCCCCGGATCGCCGGGTGCAGGCGCGGCGCCGGTGCCGGGGCCCGCTCCGGCACACTGCGCGCTGCACTTCGACGCCACGCACGACGCCATCTTCTGGCGCGCAGCGTTGGTCGCGCACTCGGCAGCCTTGTCGGCGGTCTTGAGGCACACGTAGCAGGTACCGTCTGCGGCGCAGGCGAGCGCCTCGTCGCAGCACGCCGATTCCATGCAAGTTGCACATGTTCCGGCCGGAAACTTGTAGCCGCACCTGGGAGCGCCGGCGCAGGTCGCGTCGGTCTTGCACTCCGTTGCGCAAGCGCGCGTGCACTGGCAGTTGGCCGCGGCATTGAACGGGCCCTCCGCCTTGGGAAACATCACGAGGCAGACGTTCGACGGGTTCTTCTGCAGGCACTGGTAGTAGCCGTTGCAGTCCTTGTCGGTGAGGCAGCTCTTCGTGAGCTC
>JAYTOQ010000012.1:0-1644 GCA_043747665.1 Polyangiaceae bacterium
GGGACGCTCGACGTCGCGATCGACGGCTGCGAGCTCTCGCTCGGCCGCGCCCGCGGCGACATCGCCAGCGGCACGCGTCGCGTCGGATGGGATCTCGAGGTCGGCCCCGAGCGCGCCTCGCCGGTGCTGCACCTCCCGCGGCGATCGCTCTATGACGCGTCCTTCCCGGCGCCGAAGCTGGTCACGCCGCTCATGGACGGTCGCGTGACGGGCTCGGTGCACGTCGACTACGGCGAGGGCGCTCGCCGAGAGGCGTGGAACGTCGCCGGCTGGCCGGCGATGGTCGGCCACAACTGGGGTCGATCGCATCCGCGTCTCTATGCGTGGGTTCACTGCAACGCGTGGGACGACGCCGAGGACCTCGCGTTCGAGGCCGTGAGCGCGCGCGTCCGCATGGGCCCGGTCCTGTCGCCGATGGGCACCGCGGTCTTCGTCCGCTGGAAGGGCGAAAGCTGGGACCTCAACGCGCGCGAGCTCCTCGGGAAGAACCGCGGATCGATCTCGCTCCGCCGCTGGGAGGTCACGGCGGAGGGGCAGGGGCTCGACGTGTGCGCAGAGCTCTCCGCCGAGACCGACGATTTCGTCGGCCTCCACTACCCGAACCCGTCGGGTGCGATGACCTACTGCCTCAACACGAAGCTCGCGCGCGCTCGCCTCGAGCTGCGGCTACCCGGGCGGCCGCCCTTCGTCGCGACCTCGCGCGCCGGCGCGCTCGAGATCGGCACCCGCGACCACCAGCACGGCGTCAGGATGTACTTGTAGAATGCAACCCTCGCGTCACGTTGTGACGGCCATCGCCGTCGTGCAGCTCCTTGCCGTTGCCGTGTGGGCGGGCGGGCTCCTCGCTCTCGGGGCCATCGTCGCGCCGATCGTCTTTCGCGTGGTGCCGGCGCCGACGAGCGCCGATGCCATGACGCTCGTGTTCCGGCGCTTCGACGTCGTGGCGATCGTGTGCGCGGCCGTGGCGCTCGTCGCGGAGGCCGCGTTCGCGAAGCGCGGAGGCAAGGTCACCCGCGCGGATGTCGCGCGTGGCGTCGCGCTCGTCGCCGCCTCCGGGCTCGCCATCGCGATCGGCGCGTGGCTGTCGCCGGGGATCGCCGACCTTCATCGCGCGGGTGCCATTCGCGGGATCGGCGACGGCGGCCTCGCGCTCGAGCGCCTCCACCATCTCGCCGAAGCGTTCGCTAAAACGGAAATTTTGCTGCTGGGAGCGGTTTTCGTTCTCGGTGTCGCCAAAGCCTCGCGTTCGCCTCATTGACGAGGTAGTGAAGGCGCCTCAGGCACGCCGATTGCTCTTCGTCGGGCCCGGGGATTCCGCAACGGTCATCCTGCGTTCGCTTCATGCGCTCGCGCGGTGCCGTGGTCGCTGACCAGCGCGGCGTCCTTACAACAACGACAAATTCGTGGGCAGTAGCGACAACAGGGCATCGAAAGCCGTCAACAATTTGCCGCGGTGAAGCGGCTGTCATGCCCGCGCGTCGAACGCCCACGTCGATGCACGGTTTGCTCGCGACGCCCCAAAACGCGCCGCGAACAGGAATGAGGCGAGTTAATATGATGAAGAAAATGTTCGCGCTTGCGAGCGTCACGGCCCTCACGGGTCTCGTCGCCACGATGTCTGCAGTCGGCTGCTCCTCGACCACC
>JAYTOQ010000013.1:0-4284 GCA_043747665.1 Polyangiaceae bacterium
CCGGCGAGCAGCATCTCCGCGACGTCGCGCGCGATCGCGGCGGCGACGACGAACAGCTCCGCGCGTCGGCCGGTGTGCTGGCGCGAAGAGAGGACCAGCCCGTCGACCACGTTCACGACCTCGACGTCGACCGCGACGCTCTCTCCCGCCAGCGCCACCGTCGTGTCGACGATGACCGCGGCGTCCAGCTCGCGAGCGGCGTGCGTGCCCGAGGCGCGGCCCGAGCCGAGACGAAGTCGCGCAGTGCGCACCGCCGACCCTGCGACGACGCGCAACGTGGTCGCGCCGCGCAGGTGTCGCTCCACCAGATCGCCTAGCCCGTCGGCAACGGCGTGCCCGAGATCGTCGTCCTCGTCCGACCGCGCGAACACCAGCACCGATTTTACGCGCAGCGCGGCGCGTTCATCCACGCGCGAAGGTACCTCGTCGACCGCGAAGCGGGCCGTGCTGCCGTCGTGATGGGAGCGATCGATGGCAGCGCCGGCGCCACGGAGGGCGCTCGCCACCCGATCGACGTCGGCGAAGCGATCTTCGCGACGGCGCGCCATGCAGCGGACGATGACCTCCGCGAGCGCATCGCCCACGGCCACGTGTTTGCGGGGGTCCGGTGGCTCCATGGCGAGGCGGGCGGCGACGATTGCTAGCGAGCTCGGCCCTGTCCACGCGGCAAAACCGGTGACGAGCTCGAACATCATCGCGCCGAGCGAATAGATGTCGGCGCGGCCGTCCAGGTCTCGCACGCCTTCGACCTGCTCGGGCGCCATGTACTCGGGCGTCCCCACGATCATGCCGACGGTGCGGCTGGCGCCGTCGTTGGCCAGTCGCGCGCTCGCGATCCCGAAGTCGGTCAGCACCACGCGACCGTCGGCGGCGAGCAGCACGTTGTCCGGCTTGAGGTCCCGATGCACCACCCCGGCCCGATGTGCCGCCCCGAGACCCGCGCAGACCTCGAGCGCGATCGCGATGGTCGCTTCGGAAGAGAGCCGCTGCTCGCGAGCCATGCGGGTGCCCAGCGACTCGCCCTCGACCAGCTCCATCGTGAAGAAACGGTCGTCGCCGTCCTGCCCGATGTCGAAGCAGCGCGCGACGTTGGGATGCGTGACGCGACGGGCGAGCTTCACCTCGCGGCGGAAGCGCTCGATCATCCCCGGCTCGCGGGCGATCTCGCGCGCGATGACCTTGAGCGCAACCATCTCGTCGAGCGTGACATCGCGCGCTCGGTAAACGCTGCCCATGCCGCCGACACCGATGAGCCCGCGAAGCTCGAAGCGCCCGGCGACGAGGGAGGTTCGCGACGACGGCATCGTCATGATCGGCACCGGGGCACTCAACGAGATGGGAGCAGGAAGCGTGGATCGCGACATCGTCCGGTCGCAGGAGCATAGGGTTGCCATGCTGGAGTGTCCAAGCCTTGTTCAGCTTTTGGCCTATCCTTGAACACACCTCAGCGTTCAGCGCATCACCCTTGGAACACGGCTTGCTCTGCTCGACGTGCATGACGCCCACCCCGAAGAAGCCTGTCGCCGAGCCCGAGCTTGAGAAGCCGGAGGACGTTGATTTCGCCGTAGAAGCTGGCCCGAAGGAGACCGACTTCGGCACCGAAAAGGACGCGAAGGATCTGACTGCTGGCGGTTTCGATCCCATCCCGTGACAAGACGGCACGAAAGGTCAGCCATGCCGCAGATGCCCCCGATGCCCCAGGTGTCCCAGAAGCCGAAGGTCGACTTCACGGGATTCGTTCGCGTGCGGGGCGCGCGTGAGAACAACCTGAAGAACATCGACGTCGACATCCCGAGGGACGCGCTCGTGGTGTTCACCGGCGTGTCGGGCTCCGGCAAATCGTCGCTCGCGTTCGGCACGCTCTACGGCGAGGCGCAGCGTCGCTACCTCGAGTCCGTGGCACCCTATGCGCGGCGGCTCTTCGACCAGATGGGCATTCCCGAGGTCGACGCCATCGACGGCCTGCCGCCCGCCGTCGCGCTCCAACAGCAGCGTGGCTCGGGCACCACCCGTTCGTCGGTGGGCAGCGTCACCACCCTCTCCAACCTCGTTCGCATGCTCTATTCGCGCGCCGGCAAGTACCCGCCCGGGCAGGAGCTGTTGCATGCGGAGGACTTCTCCACCAACACGCCGGAGGGCGCGTGCTCGAAGTGCCACGGCCTCGGGCGAATCTACGACGTCACCGAGCGCTCGATGGTGCCCGACGACACCAAGACCATCCGCGAGCGCGCGGTCGCCGCGTGGCCTCCCGCGTGGCACGGCCAGAACCTCCGCGACATGCTCACGTCGCTCGGCCACGACGTGGATGTCCCGTGGCGCGAGCTCCCCAAGAAGGACCGCGACTGGATCCTCTTCACCGACGACCAGCCGGCGGTGCCCGTGTACTGCGGTTACGACCGCGACGAGGCGCGCCGCGCCACCAAGCGCAAGGAGGCGCCGAGCTACCAGGGCAACTTCTCTAGCGCCAAGCGCTACGTGATGGCCACGTTCGCGACCACACCCAGCGCGTCGATCAAGAACGTGTCTCGCAATACATGATTGGTCGCGAATGCCCACTATGTCATGGCAAACGACTCAAGCGTGAATCCCTGTCCGTGACCTTTGCGGGATTGGATATCGCGGATATGTCCCGTATCCCGCTCCGGCGATTCGCGGAGCTGCTCCGCCCGTGCGCCGACGGCACGTCGCCGGAGTGCGCGAAGCTGAAGGTCGCCCACCCGGAGAAGGCCGAGGTGGCTCGGCGCATCTCCGAGGACCTGCTGGCGCGGCTCGCGGTCCTCCTCGACCTCGGGCTGGGTTACCTGTCGCTCGAGCGCAGTACCCCCACGCTCTCGCCTGGCGAGCTGCAACGACTTCGCCTCGCGACCCAGGTCCGCTCGAATCTTTTTGGTGTCGTGTACGTCCTCGACGAGCCGTCCGCCGGCCTCCATCCCGCGGATACCGAAGCGCTCCTGGCCGCGCTCATGGGGCTGAAGGCGTCCGGCAACTCGCTCTTCGTGGTCGAGCACGATCTCGACGTGATCCGCGCCGCCGACTGGATCGTCGATGTCGGTCCGGCGGCGGGCGAGCAAGGCGGCGAGATCCTCTACAGCGGCGTCCCCGAGGGCCTCGCAAAGATCGAGGCGTCGCAGACGCGGCGACATCTCTTCGGCGACGTCGGGCCGACGGCTCGCCATACGCGCGAGCCCGCGGGCTGGCTGGAGCTGATCGGCGTGAAGCGGAACAACCTCACTGGGCTCGATGTCGCCTTCCCGCTCGGCGTGCTCACGACGGTCACAGGTGTCTCCGGGTCCGGAAAATCCAGCCTCGTGAGCCAGGCGCTCGTGGAGCTCGTCGCCAAGGCGCTCGGCCATCACGCGCCGGTCGAGGCCGACGAAGACGAGCTCGAACGCGTGGCGGAGGAGACGGGCGGGCGGATCTCGGCAGGCATGCATGCCGTGAAGCGGTTGGTGCGCGTGGATCAGAAGCCGATCGGCCGCACCCCTCGCTCCAACCTCGCGACGTACACCGGCCTGTTCGACAACGTCAGGAAGCTGTTCGCAGCGACGAAGGCCGCGCGTGCGCGTCGCTACGATGCAGGGCGCTTCTCGTTCAACGTCGCGAAGGGCCGCTGCGAGCACTGCGAAGGGGAGGGCTTCGTGATGGTGGAGCTGCTCTTCCTGCCCAGCGTCTACGCACCGTGCCCGACGTGCCATGGCATGCGCTACAACGAGAAGACGCTCGAGATCCGGTACCGCGACAAGAACGTCGCCGAGGTTCTCGGCCTCACCGTCGATGCCGCGTGGGCGTTCTTCGCGGACGAGCCGCACATCCATCGCTCGCTCGAGGTGCTGCGCGAGGTCGGGCTCGGATACCTGCGCCTCGGGCAGCCCGCGACCGAGCTCTCCGGTGGCGAGGCGCAGCGCATCAAGCTGGCGACCGAGCTGCAGCGTGTCCAGCGCGGCGGCACACTCTACGTGCTGGACGAGCCGACGACGGGGCTCCATCCCTCGGACGTGGAGAAGCTGATCGCGCAGCTGGACGGGCTCGTCGAGGCCGGCAATACGGTGATCGTCGTCGAGCACGAGATGCGCGTGGTGGCAGAGAGCGACTGGGTCATCGACATAGGCCCGGGCGCCGGCGACGCGGGCGGAACGATCGTCGCCGCCGGACCGCCGGAGACGGTGGCGCGAGCGAAGGGCAGCAAGACGGCGCCGTACCTGGCGCGCTTTCTCGCGGCAAAGGGGCAGCGGAAGGCGGCGTAGGGAGGCGCTCGATGAAGGCTTGGTGAGGAGCGAGCGGACG
>JAYTOQ010000014.1:0-2221 GCA_043747665.1 Polyangiaceae bacterium
TCTTCGTAGCGCTTGCGCGCCGAGGCATCGCCGCGGTCCTGGAGGAGCCGCGCGAGCGCGAGGATCGCCACGGGATCGTTGCCCTTGAGCCCGATGGCCTTCTCGTACGTGCGGATGGCGTCGTCGGGGCGGCCGTCGATCTTGTAGACGCCAGCGAGCGCCACGGTCGACGCGTACGGCTCGTTGGCGGCGGCCGCCGCGCGCGTCTCGAAGTCTTTCACGAGGCCGGTGAGGTTTCCGTCCTTGTCGCGATAGAGCTGCGCGAGGCGCTGGAGCGGGAATGGAGAGCCCGGCTGCGCGAGGACGATCTTCGTGTAGCGATCGATGAGGATGGTCTGCGACTGACCCGCATCGGGGTTGCCGGGAGCGCGTCCGTTGCCTGGGCCTGGCTGCGCGGGGCGACCGCCGGGCGCGGGCCGTCCACCGGGCTGCGCAGGACGCCCGCCGGGCTGCGCCGGTCGTCCGGGCCCGGGCTTCTTGCGACCGCGCGGATCGAAGTCCTGAGCGTTCGCGGGCGGCGTCACGATCAGGCCGGCAAGCCCGAGGTAGGTCAGTGCGAGAAGCCTTCGAAAACGCACGATTCCAAGCTTAGACCCGAACGGGGGCGTTCGCATTAGATGGGCTCGAACCTCGCGCGCGATCGAGCTGAGCCGTGCTGGATCAGAGCTGGAACGTGGTTCCGGCGCTGAGACCGATGGTGATGAGCGACCCATCGACCGGGTCTGCGGCGACGAGGTTCAGGTACGAGAGCTGGAGTCGCAGGTCGACAGGCAGATCCTTGCCGAACACGTAGCCGGCGCCGAGGTTGAAGCCGCCGCGCGTCAGCGCCGCGGAGCCGGACGGCACGAAGGGGCCGCCGTTCGCGTCGAAGTGCGACTGCATGAGGTTCGCGCCGATCTCGACGGCGCCGTAGAGGCCGCGCGGTTCAGGGTCGTTGAAGAAGTAGCGAGCGCCGAGCCAGATCGGGATGTTGCTCACGCTGAGCGAGATGCCCGCGCCGTTTGTCGTCTGGAAGCCGAACAGGTAGCCGCTGCGGATCGTCGCTTCGAGGCGCGGGAGAACGCGATAGCCGATGCGGAGCAGCGGGCCGAGCTGGACGCCGGTGTAGTTGGAGAAGCGGCCGACCGGCAGCATGAGCAGAGCGTCGGCGCCGAGGCTGAAGCGACGCGGGGACGACTCGTCGGGAGCGGGCGCGGGCGCGGGCGCGGGCGCGGGAGGCGGCGGGAGATCCGGCGGCGGCGTCGGGGCGTCGGGGAGCGGGGTCACCGGGAGCGGCGGGAGAGACGGGAGCGGCTCCTGCGCGAAAGCGCGGAGCGGGACGAGTGCGCTCGACACGATCACGACGGCCACGGCCACGGTCTTGCGCATCGGCATCCTCGGCGGCGCAGCATGCCACGGCGCTACGCGAGCCGCGGCGGGCAAATGACGAACGGGCCACGAGGGAAGTCCCTCGCGGCCCGCGATCGCTTCGCAGATCCGAAGCTCAGAACTGGAACGTGTAGCCGGCGCTGAGGCCGAGCGCGATAGCCGTGGGCTCGTCGATCCCGCCCGCCGAGTCTTTGCCGAGCAAGTTCAGCATGGAAAACTGCGCGCGGATGTCGATCGGCAGGTCCTTGCTGATGACGTAGCCGACGCCGAGGTTGAAGCCCTCGCGCGTACTGCTCTTCGAGTCGAGCGACTTGCCGGCCACGGAGCCTCCACCCGACAGGAGATTGATGCCGATCTCGGCGGCGCCGTAGACGCCCGCGTACGGTTCCATGAAGAAGTATCGCGCGCCGACCCAGATCGGGATCAGGTTGACGTGCACCGAGACGTCGGCGCCCGCGGGCACGCCGTCCGGCGTCTTGCCGAGGCCGAACAGGTAACCGGTGCGCGCCGTGAGCTCGAGCCGCGGCGTCACGCGGTATCCGAAGCGAACGAGCGGGCCAATCAGCGGGCCCGTCGACTTCCCGAAGTCGCCGAGCGGCAGCAGGAACTGCGCCTCGACGCCGAGGCCGATCTTCTTGTCGGCCTCGTCGGTGCTCGCGTCGGTGGGGGCCCCGGGCGCGGCGTTCGGTGACGGCGGCGGTGCACCCTGCGCGAACGCGCTACCGGTGAACAGCATGCTCGTGAGTGCGACTCCAGCTATTGCCAAGATCTTGCGCATTCGGGGATTCCTCCACTCGCGAAGATGTCACAGATGAACCGCGCAACCCAAGAACTTTGCAACCTATGCAAAGCA
>JAYTOQ010000015.1:0-5464 GCA_043747665.1 Polyangiaceae bacterium
CGCGCTACATGCCGGACGAGTGCGCGGGCAGGGAGCGACGCGCGACGATGCGCTCGATCGCCTGCGCGAGCATCTGCACGGCCAGCGGCTTCGGTAGCACGTCCCGCACGCCCATCGCGCCGAGCGCCGCTCGCAGGGCCTGCCACTCACGGCTAACGACGAGGATGCTCGCCCCTCCGCCGCCCGAGCACTGCCTCAGCGTGTGGACGAGGTCGCGAGCGCCGAGCTCGCTGCTCTCCTCGTCGACCAGCACCATTGCGGCGGGCTCCGCGGCGAACGCAGCGACCAGCGCGCTCGCCGAGGAACACCGCTCGACGACGGCGCTCCGCGAAGCACTCCCGATCACGCGAGTCGTCACCTTGGTGAGCTGGCGCATTAGCGCCTCGTCGCGCGCGAGGACGAGGACGCGCTCGGTGGGGAGGTTCGCGCTGCGGATGCTCGACGTGGGCCCGAGCGTGTCGCGTTTCTGCTGCGCGTCGCGCTTCTTGACCGCCGCGACGAGCTCGTCGACAAAGGCGCTCGCGCTCTCGTGGCGCTCTTCGGGGACCTTGGAGAGGGCGCGCGTGAACGCCGCGTCGAGCAGCGCCAGGTCCGGGCGCCGTGCCGAGAGGAGAGGTGGGGGGCTCTTGAGATGCCCTTTCAAGATTGTGAACACGTCGTCGCCTTCGAACACGGCGTGGCCGGTGAAGAGCTCGTAGGCGGTGCACGCCAGCGCGTAGATGTCGGCGCGGAACGTGACCTTCGTGCCGTCGGGATCGGTGGCCTGTTCGGGCGCCATGTACATCGGCGTACCGGCGGTGATGGAGAAACGGGGGTTCGATGCGCTGCGGCGCCGCGCCAGCCCGAAGTCGATCAGGACGGGACGTCCCGTCGCCCACTCGATGACGATGTTGCTCGGCTTCACATCGCGATGGACGAGCTTGAGGTCGTGGACCGCGTCGAGCCCACCGGCGACCGCGCGCAGGATCTCGACCCCGTGCGCGACATCGACGGTGTCGCCGGCGTCGATGGCGGCCTCGAGACTGCGGCCCTGGACGTACTCCATCGCGAAGTAGAACGACCTCTCGTGGGGACCGAACGCGTAAATCTGCACCACGTTCTGGTGGCGGATCTTGGCGAGCGCGCGCGCCTCCTTCTTGAAGCGCTCGACCGTCGACGGGTCCGCCGCATGGCGCGGGTCGATGACCTTGATCGCCACCTGCCGATCGAGGAACACGTCCTGCGCGAGATGGACGACGCCCATCGAGCCTGCGCCGAGCTGGCGAACGACCTCGTAACGTTCGTCGATCATGGGCGCGGCACGCGCGTCGATGGGAACCGCAAGTGGGCGACCTGTCCCCCCAGGGATAGTTGTGACGTGAGCAGGCAACGCTGGCGAGAGGACGTACGCCCGAGGGGGTTGACGGATCGTAATTCTGCTCTTTTAGGGGCGAGATTTCTTCCGGTACAGGCCAAGAACGACCGGCGAGGTGGTAGCTTTCAGCGCCTCTATGCGTCCCATGCGACTTCGCCCCACGCCGCTCCTCCTCCTCCTCCTCGCCATTGCCGCAGTGATCGCCAGCGCCGCCTGCGGCGACGACCACGGGCCCACGCCCCACGTGGTCCTACACGGCGGCCCCGCCTCGGTGAGCGTGACGCTCGATCCGTTCACCATCGTGATCGTCGATGCGAGCGGCGCCGAGGTCCTTCGAACGCTGAGCGGCGGTGGGACGGACGCCTACGGCGGCCCCGGCGCAACGCGGGACGACGGGAACGACAACGTGAAGGTGATCCCTGGCTGGGACGGCTTCGTCAGCAACGAGCAGCCATGGGCGCATCCCGCGGCCGGCAAGCTCCTCCATCGCACCGAGTCCAGCGCGTCGTTCGAGCTCGATGGGGGCGGCGGATCCATTCTCGTCGACGTCTCGATCGCGGGCGCGAAGGTCACCATCGGCACCGCCGTGCACGACGGCGCGCCCGCGTGGAACAAGGCCACGCTGGCCTTCGCACTCCGTCCCGACGAGCACTTCTTCGGCCTCGGTGAGCGCTTCGCGAGCGTCGACCATCGCGGCATCTCGATGTACTCGTGGGCCGAGGAGGGTGCGCTGGGCATCGGAGAAGCCGCACCGCGCAGCGACACCAACCCGTATCCGAACGGGCCGTCGATGACGTATTTCCCGGTGCCGTTCTTCATGTCGAGCGCCGGCTACGCGGTGCACCTCGCGACCACGTATCGAACCGAGACGCACTTCGGAAGCGAGCGACCGGACGCTTGGCGCGTCGCGGTGAACGACGTGAAGCTCGAGACAATCGTTTACGTGCACGAAGATCCGCTCGCGTCGCTCGACGACTTCACGCGGGACACCGGTCGCCCGCTCGTCCCGGCCACGTGGGTCTTCGGTCCGCGCCGCATCGTCGAGCGCGGCAACATGGCCCTCGGCATGCCGGAGCAGACGGCGCTCCGCGTGAACAAAATCCCGACCACGGCGGTCGACGACAACGTGCACCTCTTGCCCGCGCGCTCCGAGCTCGGGCACGAGACCGAGCTCGCCGAGTGGACCAAGGGCCTCCACGCGCAAGGCTTCAAGGTGCTCGCGTACAACAACCCGTACATCTCGACCTCGCTCCCCGCCGCGAAGGACGATCTCGCCTACGGCAAGGCACATGGACTCTTCGCGCTAGACCCCGACGGCACGCCCGGCGAGACGTTCTTCATCTCCGGGCAGTCGCAGACGCTCGCCACCATCGATCTGACGAAGCCCGAGGGCGTCGCGTGGTTCCAGGACCTCCTCCGGCGTTCCATCGCGCTCGGCTATGACGGCTGGATGCACGACTTCGGGGAGTACGTGCGGCGTCCGTGGAAGTTCGGCGACGGGCGCAACGGCGAGGCCGTCCACAACGAGTTCCCGGTGCTCTCCGCGAAGGCCGCGCACGATCTCCTCATGAAGGAGAAGCCCGACGACTTCCTCTTCTACGTGCGCGCCGGCTACACGGGCTCGCAGCAGTACGTGCCCGGCGTGTGGAGCGGCGATCCCGAGGCGACGTTCGACGAGACGCAGGGCCTCATCGCCAACCTGCGCGCGGGGCTGAACCTCGGCATGAGCGGCGTGCCGCTGTGGGGCAGCGACATCTCGGGCTTCAAGTGCATCACCGAGTTTCCGAACGACAAGGAGGTCTACATCCGCTGGGCCGAGGTCGGCGCGATGTCGCCGCTCATGATGGACGAGACCGCGTGCTCGAATCCGATCTCCGGAGGCCGCCAGAAGTGGAAGCTCTGGAACGATCAGGAGACCATCGACATCTACGGCGCGCTCGCGCGCCTGCACACGCGCCTCGCGCCGTACTTCGAGGTGATGGCGCGCCAGGCCAACGCGACCGGCATCCCGATCATGCGCCACCCGTTCCTCTATCACCCGAAGGAGGCCGAGGCCTGGGCGACCGACAGCGCGTTCTACCTCGGGCCGTCGCTCTTCGCGGCGCCGGTGGTGCGTCGTGGCGAGACCTCGCGTGACGCGTGGCTGCCTCCCGGCGCGTGGGTCGATCTCGCGGACTACGTCGTGTACGACGGCGGCAAGCACGCGACCATCCCGGCGCCGCTCGCGAAGCTGCCGCTGCTCATCAAGGACGGGGGCATCGTCCCGATGCTCGACGCGTCGATCGATACGCTGGCGCCCGCGACCGATCCCACGGTGGTGACGAAGGAGAAGGTCGCCGATCGACTCGACGTCGTGGTCGCGCTTTCGCCCGGAAAAGAAGCGCTGTTCACGCTCGCCGACGGCACGATGCTCTCCGCGAAGCGCAACGCGGCGGGCGGCGCTGCAGGCGGCGCCGCGAGCGGCTATGCGACGGTGCCCGTCGAGCAGATCGCGATGTGCGACGGCAAGCCGGCGGCCGAGGGCTGCCTCTTCACGAACGCGGAGGGCATGGTCGCCCGCCTCCGCATCACCACCCCGCTCGCCGCGGCGACCGACGTGTCACAAGACGACCTCGTCCTCTCTGCGCATGGCCCGTCGGCCCGGCGCGTCCGCTGGGACGTGCTGCGCGTGCGCTGAACGGCAGGTCGGTTAGGATGGCGCGATGAACGTCAGGGTCGCCATGGGCATGGTCGCTGCGGTGGGGATGTCGTCGTGCAACGGGCCCGATGCGATGGCGCCGACGCCGCCGGTCACCAGCGCGCTCGCGCCGCCGTTGACGACGCCTGGTGCCACCGCGAGCAGCGGCGCGGTCGACGGCGGCGGCGGTGGTGGGGGTGGTGGCGGGACGCCGGCGGCGAGCGCCGCGACGTTCCCCGACGACGTCGCGTTCCTTTCCAAATTCGGCGCGGTGCACGTGCTCGAGGGGAAGGGCGGCGCGCGCGTCGCGCTGTCCGCGAAGTACCAGGGACGCGTGATGACGAGCGCCGTCGAGGCGAGCGGGACGAGCTTCGGCTGGATCAACCGCGACTTCATCAGCGCGGGCAAGACCGGGACCCAGTTCGACAACTACGGCGGCGAGGATCGCTTCTGGCTCGGGCCCGAGGGCGGTCAGTTCGGCCTGTATTTCCCGCCGGGAAAGCCGTTCGCGTTCGACACGTGGCAGGTGCCCTCCGCGATTCAGGAGGGCGCATGGGACATGGCCGACGCCACGCCTGCCCGCGCGGTCTTCAAGAAGACGATGACCGTCACGAGCTGGTCGGGCACGGCGTTCACCATCGAGATCGAGCGCACCGTTCGCCTCGTCGACGTGCCGGCTGCGGACGGCGTGCGTGCCGTCGCGTTCGAGACCGTCAACAAGATCACGAACCGCGGCAAGGACGCGTGGAAGCGCGAGACCGGGCTTCCTTCGATCTGGATCCTCGCGATGTTCGCGCCGTCGCCCGACGCGCACGTCATCGTCCCGTTCGAGAACGGCGCTCCGTTGAAGGGCACGACCATCGTGAACGATGCGTACTTCGGCAAGGTCGCTGCCGAGCGCCTCGTCGTACACGAGGACAAGGGCTTCATGGTGTTCACGGCGGATGGCAAGGAGCGTGGCAAGATCGGCGTCGGTCCCGCGCGCGCGAAGCCGATGCTCGGGAGCTACAGCGCGCGCGCGAAGCTCCTCACCGTCGTGCAGTACGACAAGCCGAAGGCCGGCGCGCCCTACGTCAACAGCATGTGGGAGCAGCAGAAGGCGCCCTACGCCGGCGACGTCGTCAACAGCTACAACGACGGGTCACCCGGTCCTGGCAAGCCGCCGCTGGGCGGCTTCTACGAGATCGAGTCGAGCTCGCCCGGCGCCGAGCTCGCGCCCGGCCAGTCGCTCGTGCACACGCATCGGACGTTCCACATGATCGGCGAGCCGGCGGCCCTCGAGCCGCTCGCGAAGAAGATGCTCGGCGTCGCGCTCGCCGAGGTCAGCCCTGCGCGCTGAGCTCACGCCGCGCTGCGTTTCACGCGCGCGCCGAGGCTACCGGCTTCGCGGCGGCCTTTACCGGCGCCTTCGCGGGCTTCGCATGCGGCCGGGC
>JAYTOQ010000016.1:0-1552 GCA_043747665.1 Polyangiaceae bacterium
CAAGGCGAGCACTTGACCCTCGTACGGCCCCATCTCCCCGAGGACCGTGCCTTCGAGGAGGATGCCCTTCGACGGCTCGCCGGTGACGGTGGAGTCGCCCGGCGGTGCATCGGTGCCGCCCCCGCCGTCGTCGCCGGTCACCGTCGGCGGCGTGTTCGTGGCGTTGTTGGCCTGGTCCGCGCAGCTCGCCGCGAGGACGAAGAGCATTGCCACCGACAAGCCAAGGACCACGCGCATCGTCGGAGACTAGCATCGCCCGCCGTTCTCACCAGAGCGCGCCACTCCGCTGCCGCAACTCAGGGTAACTTGGCGCCCATGCCGAAGCGGCACCGGCCGGGCGCGACTGCGACGAGCATCGTCGCGCACATCGAGGAGGTGGTCCTCGCCACGAGTGGCGAAGATGCCTTCGAGCTCGTCTTTGCCGTGTCCGCGGTGCGGGTGGTCGGCAAGGCGAAGGCGACGTCGGCCAGCATCGCGAGGCTCGCGCGCGCGCATCCCGAGCTCGGGATCACCATGCCGCGCGACGTCAACGACGAGCTCGTCGCGCGCGTCGACGCACTCCTGGAGCGCGCGCTCGAAGGCAGCGACGGTCGCCTCCAGGCGCTCGATGCCGTCTTCGAATCGCTCGTGCCGCGCGTCGCCAAGGGGGACAAGGGGCAGTTCTTCACGCCCCGTCACGTCGTCGACTTCGTCGTGAAGGCGCTCGGCCCCGTGGCGCGCGACGTCGTCGT
The DNA here is from genome assembly GCA_043747665.1 of Polyangiaceae bacterium. Taxonomy (GTDB): domain Bacteria; phylum Myxococcota_A; class Polyangia; order Polyangiales; family Polyangiaceae; genus Labilithrix. The sequence goes on from JAYTOQ010000016.1 coordinate 732, forward strand.
CGATCCCGCGTGCGGGTCCGGCGCCTTCCTCGCCCATGCGCGCGCAGCGGCGGCCGTGAAGACGTTCGGCTCCGACGTCGATCCGCGCGCCATCCGCGTGGCGCGGCTCGTGGCGCTCTCGCAGCGCCGCGACCCCGCGACCATCATGCGCGGCGACGGCCTCCACGGCACGCAGCTTCCGACCGCCGACATCGTCGCGACCAACCCGCCGTTCGCCGGGCGCGCCGATCCCGACGGCTTCGAGGTGGCTCGCGTCGTGCGGACGCCGGAGCGCGACGTGCTCTTCCTCGAGCGCGCCATCGACCTGCTCCGGCCGGGAGGTCGCCTCGGGATCGTGCTGCCCTACAACAAGGCGGCGGGCGCGTCGTTCTCGGCGCTGAGGCGTTGGCTCGTCGGGCGCGCGCGGATCTTCGCGGTGGTGGGCCTGCCGCGCGAGACGTTCATGCCCCATACGTCGCAGCGCACGTTCGTGCTCTTCGCGAAGCGACGCGCGAAGGGCGAGCTGCCGCGCGCGAACGAGCGGGCGCTGTTCGCGGTGAGCGAGCGCTCCGGGAAGGACGCTGCCGGCGCGCCGCTCGCGGGCCGTGACGGCGCCTCCGCGACCGCGCCCGCTCACGATCTCGACGAGGTCCTCGCCGAGCTCGCGCCGTTCCTCGCTGCGGAGGGCTTCGCGTCGTGAGATTCGCGGTGCGCACGCTTGCCGACCTCGCGCCGGACTACGCCCTTGCGCCGGAGCGCCACGTCCTCGCCGGCGGGGCGGCGGCGACCGGTGACGGCGTGCCGCTCGGCGAGCTGGTCGTAGAGCGCCGCGAGCGCATCGA
>JAYTOQ010000017.1:0-2303 GCA_043747665.1 Polyangiaceae bacterium
TCTTTCGTGGCCTGGGCGCACGGCGCGATGGGCGGCCTGAACGGCCTCGTCAACAACGCTGGCATCCTCCGGGACGGCCTCCTCGTGAAGAAGGACCGCGAGACCGGCGCCATCAAGGTGCTCTCGAAGGAGCAGTGGGATGCGGTCATCGGCGTCAACCTGACCGGCGCCACGCTCATCACCCGCGACGTCGTGGCCAAGATGCTCGAGACGAACCAGCGCCCCGGCGTGGTCGTCAACATCTCGAGCATCGCGCGCCATGGCAACCGCGGGCAGTCCAACTACACCGCGGCGAAGGCCGCGCTCGCCGCCAATACCGTCACGTGGTCCAAGGAGTTCGCGTCCTTCGGCGTGCGCGTGGGCGCCGTCGCGCCGGGCATGATCGAGACACCGATGACGCAGGGCATGAACCAGAAGGCGCGCGACGGCCTCATCCAGGCCATCCCCGTCGGTCGCATCGGTCTGCCCGAGGACATCTGGCTCGCCGTGAAGTTCGTCCTCGAGTGCGACTACTTCAACGGCCGCACCATCGACGTCGACGGCGGCCTGTCGATGTGATCGACGCCCGTGCGGCGCCAGGTGCCGGCACGCGGCGCATGACGCAGAGCAACGCGTCGCGTCACATTTTCCTGGCGGCAACGCAAAAAGGCCTTGCGGGACAGGGAGTTGTCCGTCAAGAGTGAGAGCTGGGTACTGTGACAGCTCTGTGAACTCTCGATGGCGATCGCTGAACTAACCGAAGAAGCATACGTCGCTCGAGAAGCGGCGACCGAGGGGGCCGGAAGGGTTCGAGTCGCGGTCCATGACGCGTCTCGCATCGAATGGTCGCTCTCCGTCCCGCTGCCGAAGGACGCAGCGCTCGATTACTCGCTGCGCGTCGAGATGCAGATCCCGCAGAACACGTTCGTGCGTCACGCACCGTGGGATCAAATGCAGGCGTTCACGCGCCTCGACGGTCCTGCGGCGACGCCCGAGCGCAACGGTGATGCCGTCACGATCGATCAGCTTCGTCGCGGTGCGCTTGCGATGGCGAGCCAGCTCGCGCGCGCGAGCGACGGCTTTTCGCGCCACTGTCGCCTTGCGGGCTCGCTCTTCGCGACCGCTGCGCACAGCGAGCTCGAAGACGCGCTCACCATCTGGATCGAAGCCGCGGTTCGCATCTCGGACGAAGCGCGTGAGCGGCTCACGAAGGCGCCCGACATCGAGCCTGGCGAGCTGAAGCGCGAGCGGAAGCTCGTCGACGAGTACATCAGCGTGCGCCTCCTCGAGGCGCTCGCGGGCGCAGAGCGCGGGCTCGCGCAGCTCGCGCAGTCGAAATCGCCGAACGCGCTCCGCATCCAGCCGGTCGTCGCGGCGGTCGAGCGCCGGCTCGCCGAGGTGCTCTCCGACGAGCTGACGTTCCGCGAGCAACACGGCTTCAACAACGCCGACCCCACGTCGCCGCAAGCGCTCGAGCGTTATCTGGAGCGCTCGAGCCGCCTGAAGAAGCACTTTCAGGAGGTGCTGTTCCTCGATCCCGAGACGTTCCACGTCGCCGAGCGCGCCTACCACTGGATCGCCGGCTTCGTCGCGGTGGTCGCCTCGACATGGGCCTTCGCGTGGCAGCTCGCCCTCGCGAACCGCGCCGGCTCCGCGCAGACGTTCAGCACCGGCCTCCTCACCCTCGCGCTCATCGCCGGCGTCGTCTACGCCACGAAGGACCGCATCAAGGAGATCGGTCGCAACTGGATGACCACCCGCGTGCATCGCGTGTGGGGCGCGCAGCGCATCACGCGTTATCGCGCGCCCGCGCGGCGCCTGCCCGGCCGCGACATCGTCGTCACCGCGCGCGAGTCGTTCGATCAGGGCGTCGCGAACCTGCCCGATCCGCTCAACCCCGAGAGCGGCGCCACCGTTCCGTTCACCATCCTCTCGTACGAGCACAAGGGGAGCGTCGTCCCGCACACGCAGCTGCTCGCGTCCGGTGTTCGGCGCGTGAAGCACGTCTTCCGCTACGACCTCTCGCCCATGTTCGGGCGTCTCGACGACGCCATGAAGCCCGTGCCCGTCCTCGATGACGTCAGCCGCAAGGTCCGCTTCATCGATGCGCCGCGCTGCTACCGCGTCCCGATCCGCGTTCGTGTCGAGTGCGGCGGTCACACCTACGAGGAGCAGTCGACGCTCGTTCTCCACAAGCGCGGCCTCGAGCGCCTCGATCGCGACGACGAGGACAAGCCGTCGAATCCCTCCCTCGCCGAGATCGGTATCGAGCCGGGCTGAGCCCGGGGTATGGTCCGCGCGTGATTCACGAATCACGCGACCGC
>JAYTOQ010000018.1:0-3402 GCA_043747665.1 Polyangiaceae bacterium
CCGGAGGAGTACACGAAGTCGATGGCCGACACGATGTATGCACTCTACACGACGACGGTCGACAAGTACTTCCACGGCCGTCGCTACATGAAGAAGCGCTTCTTCGAGCTGCTGGTGGAGCGCTTCCGGGATCGCCTGTCGTGGGTAGTCGCGCGGAAGGACGGCGAGGTCGTCGCGAGCGCCTTCAACGTGAAGAAGGACGGCATCATCTACGGCCGCTACTGGGGCACGCATGTCGACATGCCCTTCCTGCACTTCAACGTCTGCTACTATCACGGCGTAGAGCAAGCGATCCGCGAGCGCTGCACGCTCTTCAACCCCGGCGCGGGCGGCGAGCACAAGAAGGTGCGTGGCTTCGCCCCGACGATCACGTACTCGGCGCACCACGTCGAGGACGCACGCTTCCGCGGCGTGCTGGAGTCGTTCCTGGAGCGAGAGCGGCGCGGCATCGCGGCGTATGTCGCGGAGGCCGCAGGCGGTCGCGGGAGCGAGTAGCCGCGTTCGGATCGTGCTTGCGAGAGGGCGAGTAGCCACGCCGTCCACCGCGTCGTCTGCAACCCAAGACTTCGACATCGCGGCCATCCGCGCCCACGCCAAGGCCAGATTCCAGCGCCTTCGCGAGGAGAACGACCACGACGACGGGCGCGAGCTCGCGCTCATGGTCCTGCGTCGCGGAGAGGTACCGCCGTAGGCTTGCCCGGGTCGCCTTACGGTGTAAAGTGTTCTTGCGCCGCGCCGCTTCAGCGTGGCGCCCGGGGAGGTCGCTCATGTCGCCCACGCACAAGCTCGTCTCGCTGCTCTTGCTCGCCTCGTTGCCGGCGGCCGCCATCGCGTGCGCCACCGGGACGACCACCTCCGACGTCACCGCGGACGTCTCGTTGACGGAGCAAGACGCCGCGCCCGATGCCTCGTCATCGACGCGGCTCCCGCCCGGCAACGACGCGTCCACGACGCCGACCGACCCCGACGCGACGAGCACGGCCGACGCATCGCTCACACCCGACGGCGCCGCGGATGCCGCCGCCACCGACGCCGCGCTCATGCCCGACAGCAGCACGACGTCCGCCGCATGCGGAGCCGGCTCCGTGCAACTCGGGGAGTACGCGACGTGGTACGGCAAGGTCAACGTCCACCGCGCCGGCACGAGCGGCACGTGGAGCGTCGACACCGACTGCACCTCGGGCGCAGACGTCAACACCGTCGCCTACTGCCAGAAATTCTGGCCCAGCACGACCAAGCAAGCGCAGCTCGCCGCAGTCACCGCCGACAACAAGCCGTTCACGTCGGGCGGCGGCGTGAGCCCTGCGTGCGGCGGCGTGGCGCTGCATCCAGGACAAAGCCAGTTCGTTTGCTGCGCTCCTTAGTAGCAGCGCGCTGACGCCGACCAGGGTTGCTCTCCCTGTCGTGCGGGTCAATGCTCCGTGCTTGGAGGCCCTCGATGGCGAAAGCGACCCTGACTGAACCGCAGCTGCGCGTGCTCGACGCGTACTGGCGCGCCGCGAACTACCTCACCGTCGGCCAGATCTACTTGATGGGCAACGCGCTCCTACGCGAGCCGCTCCGCATCGAGCACGTCAAGCCGCGCCTCCTCGGACACTGGGGGACATCGCCGGGCCTCAGCCTCCTGTACGTCCACTTCAATCGCATCATTCGCGAGCGCGATCTGAACGTCATCTACCTCGCCGGGCCGGGCCACGGCGGGCCCGCCATCCTCGCCAACCTCTATCTCGAAGGCACGTACTCCGAGGTGTATCCGGAGATCACCGGCGACGAGCCCGGCATGACACGCCTTTTCCGGCAGTTCTCGACGCCGGGCGGCGTTCCGAGCCACGTCGGCGTTCCGACGCCCGGCTCCATCCACGAGGGCGGCGAGCTCGGCTACGTGCTCACGCATGCGTTCGGCGCGGTGTTCGACAATCCCGATCTCATCGCGCTCGCGGTGGTCGGCGACGGCGAGGCAGAGACTGGACCGCTCGAAGGATCATGGAAGGGCATCGGCTTCCTGAACGCCGCGCGCGATGGCGCAGTGCTGCCGGTGCTCCACCTCAACGGCTACAAGATCTCCGGCCCCACCGTGCTCGGGCGCGCGAGCGACGAGTCGATCCGGAGCCTGTTCGAGGGGCACGGCTACGAGGTGCACTTCGTCGAGGGTGACGACCCGATGGCGGTCCACGCTGCGATCGCCGCGACCCTCGACGCCTGCGTCACGCACATCCGCGAGATCCAGGACGATGCGCGTAAGCGCGGCGTCCGCGGAACGCCGCGCTGGCCGATGATCGTCCTCCGGACGCCGAAGGGCTGGACCGGACCGAAGACCGTCAACGGGCTCCCTGTTGAAGGAACGTTCCGCGCGCACCAGGTACCGCTCGCCAACGTGCGCAAGGATCCCTCGCAGCTCGCGGCGCTCGAGGCGTGGATGCGCAGCTACGACCCCGGCGCGCTCTTCGACGACGGCGGCCGACTGCGGCCCGAGCTGAAGGAGCTCGCGCCGCAAGGTGCGCGGCGCATGGGCGCCAACCCGCACGCCAACGGCGGCAACCTCACCGTGCCGCTGGTCGTGCCGCCCTTCGACAGTTACGCGGTCGCCGTGCCCACGCACGGAGACGTTCATCACGAGTCGACGCGGCCGTTCGGCAACATGCTGCGCGACATCTACGCGCTGAACCCGAAGACGTTCCGCCTCTTCTGCCCCGACGAGACCAACTCGAACCGCCTCGGCGCCGTCTTCGAGAACGAGACGCGTTGCTTCCAGGCGACGACGATCGCCATCGACGACCACGTGTCGGCCGATGGCCGCGTGATGGAGGTGCTCAGCGAGCACAACTGCCAGGGCTGGCTCGAGGGTTACGTGCTCACCGGACGGCACGGCGTCTTCGCGACGTACGAGGCCTTCGCGCTCATCGTCGCCTCGATGGCGACGCAGCACGCGAAATGGATCGAGGTGGGCACTCGGCTTCCGTGGCGCGCGCCGGTGCCGTCGCTTAATTACCTCCTCACGTCGACGTGCTGGCGGAACGACCACAACGGGTTCAGCCATCAGGGGCCAGGCTTCATGGACACCATCACGTCGAAGAAGGGCACCGTGGCGCGCGTGTACCTGCCGCCGGACGCGAACTGCCTCCTCTCGGTCGCCGACCACTGCCTGCGCAGCACGAACTACGTGAACCTGGTCATCATCGACAAGCAGCCGCAGCTGCAGTGGCTCGACATGCCCGCGGCCCGCGAGCACTGCGCGCGCGGCGCGTCGATCTGGGCGTGGGCGGGCACCGAGGAGCCGCGGCGCGGCGCAGAGAGCGCAGACGAGCCGGACGTCGTCCTCGCCTGCGCCGGCGACACGCCGACCCTCGAGACCCTCGCCGCCGCCGCGTGGCTCCGCAAACATGCGCCGGCGATGCGCGTCCG
>JAYTOQ010000019.1:0-7676 GCA_043747665.1 Polyangiaceae bacterium
TGGTGTTCGGGGTGCCGTCGCAGGCCTTGGCGCAGGTACCGCCGCAGTCGACGCCGGTCTCGAGGCCGTCGCGAACGCCGTTCATGCAAACGGGATTGGTCTCCGCGATCGCGCTGGACGTGCTCGGGGGCGTGCCCGCCGAGCTGCACGCGGTCATCGTGACCGCGGTCCCGAGCAGAGCCAACATTCCAACAATTACGACGTCGGTGCGTACCACGGAGTCCTCCTCGATTCGGTCGGTGTGCGCAGACCTCCTCGCAAGTTTGGTGCACACCTCGGCCGTGCGGCGGTGGCGCGTCCCCCCGGCCACCCTCGCGGCCGAAAAACGCGTGTTCCTAGGCAGGAATGCCTGAGTTTCTCGATCCACCACATCCTTGTCGCGAGCCGGACGCGACCGCGAGGACGTGGCTTTCCGAGACAGCGACGCGGATCTACACGACCCGTCGCCGGCGCACGCGGGCCTGGGCTGCAGGGCTCGAGACACTGGGGCGCGACACCACGTCGCGACGATTGTTTATGGCGCTCGACCGGTAGCGCGCCGCCATCTCGACGGCGATCTTCGCGTGATGCACCTCGTCGCGGACCGCGCGCGACACCAGCTTCAGCAGCGTGAAAGAGCTTCGCGGTGTTCAACGAGGACGATTGAATCACGACATCCAGAGCTCTCCTTACTCAGGCGTGGGGTAGCAATTTGCGCATTCGCTCGCCCACCGTCCGCATCGAGAGCTCTCTCCTGACGCGGGATTCCCCGGCTGCCGCAACTCGGCGTCGCAGCGCGGCATCGTCGACGCAGGCACGCAGGCGGTCGACGGCGTCGTCGTGCGAAGGGTCCGCCCATTCCATGCCCGGCTCGAAGAAGCTCTGACGCGCCAGGTCCTCGACCGCGGGGATCATGCGCGCCCGCACCAGCAGGCCCGTCGCCTCGTCGGTGTATTCGAGGTTGCCCGAGTAGCCGGTGGCGATGGTCGGAAGACCGGCGGCCATGGCCTCGGCGATGGTGAGACCGAAGCCCTCGGCACGATGCAGCGACACGTACGCGTCCGCGCGGCGGAGCAGTCGATGGATCACGTGCCGCGAGACGCCGTCGGCGAAGAAGACGTGGACCGGCGGAGCACCGAAGCGCACGCCCGCGCGATCGATGGCCCGCGCGACGCGGTGCTCGTCGAGGCCGAGACGGCGACCGAGCTTCATGACCAGCACGACGTCGCGCCGTCCCTGAAATGCGCGAGAGAACGCGCGCACCAGGCCGAGCGGATTCTTGCGCTGCTGCCACTCCATCACGCTCGCGAAGACGAACGCGTCGTCGGGAACGCCCGGAAACACCTTCGCGGCAGGCGGCGGCGGCGCGACCGGATGCGGTACGACGTGGATCGGCAACCCCGTCGCGCTCCGGAACGCCTCCACCGAGAACGCCGAGGGCACCCAGATTTCGTCGACCGAACGGGCCGCCTCGTGCCATGCGCGCGGCAGCACCCGCGTCTCCCACGCGGAGATGCCGATGGTCGGCACGCCGCGCTCGCGGAGCATCGGGTAGTACGGCGGGAGCATGTGGAGGAGCGTGACGTCGAACGCGGTCGACCGCCGGCAGAGTCGCTGGAGGCGAGCCGAGCCGCTGTCCCGCGGAGGGACGTTGACGAATTCGCGTCCGTTGAAGAGCAACGACACCCCGATGACGTGCGCGTCGGCCCGCGCGAGCGCGAGGGCATGGCTACGCGCGGCGACGCCGTAGCCGCTCTGCTCGGCGAAGTGACCTATGTATTTTACACGCAGCACGGAGAGCCTGCGATCACGCGCGCCGCAGCGAGAGCGGCAGCGGCCGGACGAGGCCGAGCTGCGCGAGGCGATCCCACGGCCAGCGCCGGCCGGCGAGCTGCTCGGCGACGTCGATGACGGCGGCGGGAGCGATGCACTCGATGCAGCCGGACCGGGGAATCTCGCAGCGACAGCGATCGGCGGAGATGGCGGCGCCGAGCGCGGAGGCGGCGCCCTGGTCGTCGGCGGAGGTCGCGCCGTGGAGCGAGACCGCGGCTGCACCGACGGCGGCGGCGAGGTGGACGAGACCGTCCGCGTCACCGATCGCGACCGCGACGAACGCCAGGACGTGCGCTGCGGTCACGATGTCGAGCTCGTCGAACGACGTCGCACCAGGCACCGCCGCGCCGCGGCAGAGGAGGCTCGCGTCGAGCCGCGTCTCGAGCTCCCTGCCTGCCTCTGCGAAGCGCTCGCTGCCCCACGTCGCGTCGCGCGTCGCGTCGCGTGTTGCGTCGCGTGTTGCGTCGCGCGTTGCGTCGCCGGCGGGGCCGCCGTTGGCCGACGGCAGCAGCGCGATCAGCGTTCGCCCGCGGCGGCCGAAGCGCTCGCGCAGCCACCGCCGTGCCTCGCGCGCCGCCGCCGTGCTCCGATCGCCGAGCAGGAGCTGCGGTCGCGATGCGCGAGCGTCGAATCCGCACGCGCGTGCGCCGTCCACCCAGTGGCCCCAGGCGTGCTGTCTTCGTTTCGGAAACGGACGCGAGGGCACCTGCATGCGCTCGCGATCCTTCGAGAGGCGCGCGCGCGTCGTCGGGCGCGGCGAGAGCTCGATGGTGAGCGACCGCGGCGGCGCTGCCGCTCCTGGCTCCATGCGCACGACATGATGGCGCCGGGCGCGAAGATGAACGACGAGCAGCTGCGCCAGATCATCGACCGCGAGCACCGCGAGCCGTGCCGCAGGCAGGTGCGCAGCGATGGCGTCGAGCGCAGGAAGTGCCCATATTCCCTGGGCGAGCGAGCAGTCGGAGAGATCGAGGACGACGTCGTCGCACGACCGCCGTGCGTGCTCGAGGAAGCGCAGGCCGTCGACGCGAAACGCGACGTCCTCGAGGACGGTGACCACCGCGGCTCAGACCCGGATGCGCTGCGCCGGACCGACGCGGCCGGGCGCAAGGCCGAGACGGAGCGCGGTGTCCTGCTCGTCGAAGGGCGCGCTGTCGTTCATCGCGCCGCCGTAGCCATAGCCGTAGCCGCCGTAACCGTAGCTGCCGCTTCCGTAGCCGCCGTAACCGTAGGTGCCGGTGCCGTAGCCGGTGCCGTAGCCGCCGGTGCCGTAGCCGCCGTAGTTGCCGGTGCCGTAGCCGCCGGTGCCGTAGCCGCCGGTACCGCCGTAGCTCTGCGGAGGGACCACGCAGCCGTAGCCATAGCCGTAGCCGCCGCCGTAACCGAGGCCGTAGCCGTAGCCGTAGCCATACGAGCAGCCGCCGGTGGTGGAGCCGCCGCTGCACGCCTCGAGGAAGGTGCCGAGCCCGCTGAGGGCGACGGCGCTCATCGCACCGCCGACCGATCCCGCCTTCAGGAAGAATCGCCGCGTCATCGACGAGAGGGCTCGCTTCGACATCACTTGTCCCAGTTCGACATGGCGCCGAGCTCGTAGACGTTCTTGTAGCCCTTCGAGCGCAGCGTCGTCGCCGCGCGCGCGGCGCGCGCGCCCGAGCTGCAGTAGAGGACGAGCGGCGTCTCCTTCGGTCCGAGATCCGACTCGTTGATGGTCTCCACCGGCGCATTCTCGGCGCCTTCGAGGTGCTTCACGCCGTACTCGTCCGCCCCGCGCACGTCGACGAGCTTGGCGCCGCCGGCGACGAGCTTCTTCGCCTTCGAGCCGTCGACCTTTCCACCGCCCGATGCGACGGCGGCCGCGCCCGGCGTTCCAGGAGCTGCGGAACCTGCCGGAGCCGCGGGCGTCGACCCGCAAGCAGCAATGAGCAGCGCAAGGGCACCAATGCCGGGAGCGAGGAGCGAAGAGCGAGTGGTCATGTTGAGGACCGTATCAGCGTCCCGTCGAAGAGCGCGACCATCGCTTTCCAGTGCCGCTCGGACGCGGCAGCGTCGTAGACCGGCAGGTCGCGGAACACCCAGCCATGCTTCGCCGGGTAGGTCTCGATGGTGTGGTCGACGCCGGCCTCGGTGAGGGCGCCTTCGAGGCGATCCTTCATCACGTCGGAGAACGTGGCGTCCTCGATGGCGCCGGTAACGTAGACCTTCGACTTCATCTTCGGCGCCAGGAGATGCGGGCTCTCCAGCCCGTGCGTGGCGAGCCGCTCGCCGACCTCGAGCATCGCGGGCCTGATGCCCACGCCATCCATGAACACGAGGACGGCCGGCCAGGGACCGCTACCGCTCGGGCGATAGACGTAGCTGGGACAGATTCCGTCCTCGGTGCGGATGTCGATCTTGGTCATGGGCGTCTCCCCTATCACGACGACTCGTATAACCACCCTGTCGATCGACGACGAGCCTCAGCCGCTGCCGTACCAGGGGCCGGCTGGCGCGCGGAGCTTCGGTACGCGTGGCGGCGCGCGCTCCGGGCTGCGCGCGCGGCGACGCTCGACCGCCGCCGAGGGCCACGCTAGCAGTCGCGCGATGGACGCCGAGCCCAATCACTACGCCGCTCCCTCCGCCGAAGTCCCGCGCACGCGACGACGCCCGCTCGACCATCTGCGTCTCAAGTACTTCTACCTCGCATCGCTCTTCACGCCGGTCGTCCTGTTGTTCATCGGCATGGCGGTGCGACCGTTGATGCCGCTGATGGGCATCGTGGTTCTCGTGGTGATGCTCGCCGGGGCGGTCGCGTATGGCCTGTGGCCCTACCGCACGTGGGCGCTCGTGCCCGAGCAGCAGCGTCGCGGAACGACGCCGGTGGCCGCCGTCCTCTACAACTTGATTCCCGGCGTCAACGTGTGGTGGATGTTCGCTTCGAACCACCGGATCGCCCGCGGGCTCGACGAGACGCTCGCGAAGCATCGAACACGCGTGAGCGCTCCGACCGTCCTCGCGTGGGCGGGCCCCGCGCTCGTCTCGTTCGGCTTGGCGGTCGTCGTGATCGCGGTCTCCGGCCCGCACACCTCAGCGCCCGTGACTTCTTCGCCCGCGCCCCCGAGCATGGTGACGATGTTCCTGCCGTTCCTGGGCCTCTCGCCGTTCTTGTGGTTCGCGTGGATGGCGCGCGTCGACAGCTGCCAGCAGGAGATCGTGTTCCAGCGGAGCGAGAAGAAGGCTCGAAGAGCGAGCGGCGATGACCGCGCCACCGCCTGAGTGAGGGCCGGCGTCACGTCGCCCGCATCAAGTGAAGATCAATGAAGCTCGTCTCTTCACTGTGTGCTCGTCCGGTCGTCGCGCTGCTGGCGCTCAGCGTCCTCGCGTCCGCATGTGCGCGGCACGCCGGCCACGAGCGTGCGAGCACGCGTGAGCTACGTGACGCGACGACGCCCACCAGTGACAGCGGCGACGACGGCGCAAGTGGTGGCGAGGCCGGCATGGCTCGCGACGCCGGCGACCGGGACCCATCGACGCAGCGCGCGCCGCTCACCGGCTATCCGGAGCTCCTCGAGCTCAGGGACGGCGAGGACAAGCTCGGCTTCGTCTCCGTTCCGCTCGGTGCCCGCGAGCCGAGGCCGATCATGATCGCCATCCACGGCGGGAGCGAGAGGCCCGAGCGCGCGTGCGCGGCGTGGCGTGGCGTCACCGAAGCTTACGCGTTCGTGGTGTGCCCCCGCGGCTTCGGCGGCCGCGAGTCGGCGCTGGGATGGCGCACCACCGCCGATACGAAGGCCCGCATCATTCGCGCAGTCGGCGCGACGCGCAAGGTCTTCGGCGCGTGGGCCCTCGAGACCAGCACCACCGTGCTCGGAGGCTTCTCGATGGGCGGCAGTCAGGCCGCGCTCCTCGCGCGCGACGCTCCGCAGACGTATCGACGCATCGTCGTCGGCGACTCGGCACACGATCCGCGCCCGGCGCTCACCTTCTCGCGCGGGTGGGGCGGCGGCGGCGGCGAACGCGCCATCTTCCTGTGCACCACCAGCGGCTGCGAGCCCTCGATGCGCGCCGCTTCGCGCAACGTCGCGAACGAAAAGGCGCGCGCACGGCTGAACGTCGCCGCGACCCAGGCGCACGGCCTCTCTGCCGGCGCCGTGCAATCGATGCGCCGCGACTGGCCATGGCTCGTCGAAGGCGCCCCCGGATGGGAGGCCTACGTCGCTCCTGCGGACGCGTCGCTCCCGGGCAAGACGGAGACGTTCGACCCGAACTGACCGTCCGCCGGCCACGCGCCGCCGCTGCGCTGACGCGCAATCCGTTCGTCGAACGACGGTCGATGCTTTGCGTTTGACCGGGAAAATGGCCCACATCCCCGCTGCATTGTTCTTGCACCGGTCCTCGAGCATCATGGCCACGAAGACCGCACACGCGAACGGGGCACTCGATCACGAACGAGCTCGGCTCATCGCCTGGGTCGCCGTCAACGTCACGCTGCTCGGGCTGTTCGCGATGGCGGCCGCGCGGTGCTGGGCGACGCAGCCGCTCGCGATCCTCGTCCTGCCGGTGCCGCTTGCGTTGCTGCTGGTGGCGCTCGTCGTCGCGAGCGATCGCTGGACGCCGGTCCCGCGCGACTAGCCGAGCGCGGCGATCACGTCCCGCACGCTCTTCCACGAGAGATCCGGGTAGCGCGCGTTGTCGAGCGGCTCGAGCTTCGCGCGGCCGTCGAACATGTCGCGGATGTACTGGCTCGCCTGCCACTTCGGGAAGACTTGCGCCTCGCTGGCAGGATCTGCGGCGCGCTCGCGCTCGATCCACGCCGTGAGCTCATCGAGGCTGCCCATGCGAACGAGCTCGTACTTCGTCCCCTTCGCCTCGCTTGCGACCTCGGCGAGCTCGCGCGCGGTGAGCTGATCGCCCGCCACGCGCAGGACCTTGGGCGTCGTCGCGTCGAGGGCCGCAGCGGCGGTGAACGCGGCGGTGTCGCCCATCGTGGTGAAGTCCATCTTCTGGTCGGCTTCGCCCCAGTACCCCACCCGCTTGCTCTTGAAGTCGAGCAGCGGCGTGCCGTAAGTGAGCACCTCCGTGAAGCACCCGTTCAGGATCGACGTCGTCTGGATCGACGCCTTGTCGAGACGCTCGTGGAACGCCCTCCGCAGGTCGAAGTTGCGATTTGTTCCTGGCGGCAGCTTCATGAAATCGATCGCGTAATCGGAGGGCACGAAGCGCGGCACTCGCGCCGCGATGGCAGCGTCGAGGAGCACCGACTGCGTCTCGACGATGACGTCGCGAAGACCTTGCAGCGCCGAGACCACGCACGATGCCCCGGCGCACGCCTTCGCGAGCTCGACTGTGCTCGTCATGTCCACGCGCGCGATGCTCGCGCCGCCGCGCGCGAGCGCCTCGACCTTGTCTCCTGCCGCGCCGCTGCGCACGAGCGCGCATACGTCCGCGCCGCGCTCGAGCAGGTCGGCGACGATCCGTTGACCGAGCTTGCCGGTGGCTCCCGCTACTGCGATTGTCGTCATGCGCGGCACACTACTCGCGATCGGCCGAGCGAGGGCCTACGCTGACCGCGTCATCCATGCCTACGCGGAGGGATATCTCGGACACCGAAGACTTCTTCGAGATGTCGCTCGACTGCCTCTGCGTGGCCGGCCTCGACGGCTACCTGAAGCGCGTGAACCCGTCGTGGACGCGAACGCTCGGCTGGACGGCGGCCGAGCTGATGGCGGTCCCCTCGGTGGATTTCGTCCATCCCGATGACCGCGAGCGGACCCTCTCCGCACGCCTGAAGCTCGGCGCCGGTTCGGACATGGGCCCGCTCGTCAATCGCTACCGCTGCAAAGACGGCTCGTACCGGTGGTTCGAATGGCGGTCGGTCGGCCACGGCG
>JAYTOQ010000020.1:0-6771 GCA_043747665.1 Polyangiaceae bacterium
CTCCACGCTCGAGGAGCCCTCGCGCGACGAGCTCGCGCTCGATCCGGACGCTCTGACCCACGAACGGCGTCAAGACGGCGATGTCGGACGGCGCAACGCCATCGGCGACGAGCCGCGCAACGAGCTCCACCGCATAGGCGGCCTCGGTCTCGTTGACGATGCCCTCCGGCGCGCGTGAGCCGACACCTGGCAGCGGGAGCACGAGGACGGGAAGCGCGAGCCGAGCCGAGAGGTCCTCGAGCGACCGTGGAGGCGTGCGAACGTCGAGCGTGTAGCCGCTCTCACCACGGTCGGTGGTTCCAGTGCAAGCGCAATTCGCATAACGCACGATCCCGTCCACCGCCCGTCCCCCTCGGCTTCATCGCCGGTGGGGCCTAGCATTTCCTTCTCCCCTACGCGTCGAGGTGCGCGACGCCGCGCTCAAAGAGCCCCGCGAGGGCGCGAAGGACCCGACGGCGAAGGCGCTCGCCGACGAGGCCTTCACGGTGCTCGAGACCCAGATGAGCACGAGCGGCTGGGACGACATCTACGACATCGCCTACGGCACGTCGGGCACGCAGTACCCTGCCGCCGCCGGTCGCGCGCGGAAGATCCTGAACCGCGGCGAGCGCTCGAAGATGAACCCGGCGTTGCAGGTCACCCTCGAGCTCCAAGGCGCGGGCGCGAGCTGCGCTGCGAAGAGCTTCTTCGATCGCGCCCAGGCCGTGGGCGACGAGCGCACGCTCTTCCAGCTGAAGCAGCTCTCGACGATGCACCAGATGAAGCAGCAGGGCTTCAAGAAGATCGATCTGCTCGGCTGCCTCCACGACGGCCAGCTCGCGCGCACCATCGCGGCGCTCGAGGAGCGGCTGCGGCTGAAGAAGAAGTAATCGTCGTCAGTGCGACGTCGTCACTCCGAGCACTGGGGGAATGCGCACGGCGGAGGGAACTCCTCTTGCGCCTGCCAAACGCCGCCGACGCACTTGACCTCGGGCAGCCCGAGAAAGACGGCCTGGCAGAAGTTCACGTAGTTGCAGTCCTGCCCTTCGACGGCGCACGTGCTGCCGATGCGAGGCCGCGGCGTCGGACAGCCCTGCGGCTCCGGCCAACGCGCGCACGACCAGCGCTTCCCGCTGCCCATCGGGCCGGCGTCCGGAACGGAGCACGGCGTGCACTTGCACCGACCTTCGGGGTACGCGCAGGAGTCCTGCACGTCGGCGGGGCACGCCTCGCCCAGGCCGAGCGCCGCGTACGACGACGGACACGTGGGCTCGTTCTGGGCCTGCACGCCCTTGCAGGCGAGGTCCGGCGCGCGCGTGGACCACCTCGCGTCGCCGCCGCACACGGCCACAGTCGAGCATGCGCGAGCGACACCGAGACCTCCGTACTCGCACGTCACGCCGACACCGCTGCTGCACGTCGAGCCGTCCGGCGGCGCGCTCGACGGACATCGCGGCTCCAGCATGTCGCCGCCCGCACCCGTCGTGGTTCCCGAGGTGCCACCGGACGTGCTGCCCGAGGTGCCGCCGGACTTGCCACCCGAGGTGGAGCCGGACGTGCCTGACGTGGCGCCGCCGTCTGGCGCGTCGCTACTCTGAACCGAGCCTCCGCAGGCCGCGAAGGCGACCGTGGCGAGCGTCGTGCACGACGCGGCAAGGAACATTCGCAGGGAACGCACGGGCGGCAGAGAGAGGCCTTCGAATCGCGACATGCCGCGGCCCGAAGCAAGCTTCGTGCGCGAGCGTTCGATCCCCTAATTTGCGCGAGAACGCTGCGCGCAGCGCGTCCCTGGCCCAGGTTGGCACCGACACAGCGACGCGCGCGTCGCTGTCCGCGCGTCAGCTCCACCACGGTCGGTGGTTCCAGTGCGAGCGCAATTCGCATAACGCACGATCCCGCCCACCGCCCGTCCCCCTCGGCTTCATCGCCGGTGGGGCCTAGCATTTCCTTCTCCCACTTGGTGGCGCGGATGGACACGCCGGCCGCTCAGAGGTCGGCGACCACGAGGACGCTATCGCCGTGATTGACCATGGTGACGCCGCCGAAAGGATGCGTGACGGCGGCGCCGGCGATCCCCGTGTGGAGGAGCGTCGCGAGGAGGAGGGACGCGGCGTGGGCTAGCCTCATGCCGTTCGGTCTAGTCGATTCCGGCGCGTCGTCGCGTAAATGAAGCCTGGATCACCGAGGAAATCGCGAAACGAGAATGCGTGTAGAGTACAGTTGCGCAGCCTGGGACTCATGATGCGCAGAGGTCGGCGCATCTCGCGCGAGCGCTACGAGGCGCGCGCGTCACGCTTCGAGGGGCGACTTGCACGCCTCCGATCAGGTGCTACTTCCTCGCCCATGTCGCGCTTCACAACGCTCGTCGCCTGCTCGCTCGTCGCTCTCGCCGTCGCCTGTGGAAGCACCGCCTGCTCCGCGGACGCCGCGAGCTCCGGGCCGGTCGTCGCGGAGCCCATCGTTCCCGGCGCAGGCGAAGGCGTGGGCGACGCGGGCAACGGTCCCGACACGGGCCGGCCCGGAGACGGTGGCCGAAACGATCCTTCGCTCTCCGACGCGCCGGCGCCGGCGGCGTGCGCGACGGGCACGGCGGACTGCGACGGCAACGGGAGCTGTGAGACGGACATCGCGACGTCGGTCGACCACTGCGGGAGCTGCGGCGCGAAGTGCGGCGCCACCAGCGTCTGCGTGAAGGCAGCGTGCGCCGCCCCCGCCGACCACGATGCCGTCACTCACTTCGACTCCCGCATGCTCGTCTCCGACGCTCTGAAGACATACTGGATCACGTACTCCCAGGCGGACGACGCGTACGCCGTCCATGCCCTTTCCCACGACGGCTCGGCCGTCCTCACCTTGGCCACGAACATTCCGAAGCCGACGACCTTCAACGACGCCGCCCTCGCCGTGTCCGACACCGACCTGTTCCTCGCCGTCTACGGAGCCACCGGCGTGACCGTCCATCGCGCGCCGAAGACGGGCGGAGCATTCACGGCCATCGTGCAGGCCACACAGCCGCAGCTCGGCGGAAATCAGCGTGGCTCGTTCGTGGTGAGCAGCGGATACGCGTTCTGGACGGGAGGCGAAGGCGTGTACCGCGCGCCCGTCACGGGCGGCACCTCGCAGCTCTGGACCAAGACCGGCTGCGCGGAGCACCTCACCGCCGCGTCGGGGATGATCTACTGGTCGTGCCTCGACGGGAAGATCGCGTATCGCAGCGCGACGTCGGCGCCGGATCTCGCGCTCGCATTTCCGCGCTACGTGGGCTCGGAGGCGTACGCGGTCGGCGCCACGGAGCTCTACGACCTCTCCTTCTCGGGGATCCAGGCGCAGTCCCTCGCGGTGACGTCCAACGTCCCGCAGCTCCGCGTCTCCACCACGAGCCTCGTGTCGCTGATCGAGACCGACGGCGCAAAGCTGTACTGGTCCGCGAGCCAGACCGGCGCGGAGCAGCCCGTCTTCGTCGCGCCCAACGTGGCAGGCGCGACGCCTTCGGTCCTCTCGAGCGCCCACGAGCCGTGGAAGGACATCGCGGTCGGCGGATCATGGCTCTACGTCGCGACCTACGGCGGCTACGTCTATCGCGTCGCGAAGCCCTGAGCCTCGAGCACGCCGCAGCGGTCGCGTCGCCGGTGAGCTTTTCCACCTCTTCTTGCATACTCTGGTCGTGACAGCAGAGCTGCGGACCCATGACCTAGGCGGCGATCAAGAAGGCGTACGGCTTCGCGTTCCCCGACGTGGCCGTATGGCTGGTGGTAGTCGTGCCACGGTCGGCGGTTCCATTGCGAGCGCAATTCGCATAACGCAGGATCCGTCCACCGCCCGTCCCCCTCGGCTTCATCGCCGGTGGGGCCTAGCATTTCCTTCTCCCTTCTCCCCGCCGCCGGGCGAATGTATCAGGCGTACCGCAGAACTCGCCATACGAGCACGGTCTCGGGGGTCACCGAGATCCACGCAAAGTACGGAGCCACGTACAGGCGCAGTTCGCGCTGACCGTCTGTCGTCACGGCGCGGAGGGTGCCCTCACCTCGCTCGGCGAAGCGCTGGACCGCCTCGTCGACGAGGGCAGCCGAGCGCCAGTGCAAGCGTTCGAGGTCGGACACGGCGCGCGGATGCTACGCGACGCTGCGGCTCATCCGTCGCGACGCGAGCGCTCGGCGATCCCTGCGGTCACAGCGGCGCCCGGAACGGGCGGTTGGTGGTCCGCACGTGCGTCGCGAAGTGCCTGGAGCTCCTCCTCTGAAGCGGGCCGCTCGTCCTCCGGGGCGCTTGCGACCGCAAGCGCGACGGGGTCCAGGGCAGCGCTGCGGGCAGCGTTGGGCGTGCTCATCCAGTGAACCTAGCACCGAATGGTCTGGATGATCTGGTCAGGACGCCCCCGTGCCTCCGCCGCGACGCGAGCGCGCTCAACCGAGCACCAGCTTGCGCGTCGATGCGTGCATCTTCTCCGTTTCCAAAATGTCTCCACGAACCAGGTCGGTTCCCGTGGACGTCAGGCGACTCACGTAGAGACCGTCGTGCATTGAAAGCGCCGGAACATCGAAACGTTGCGACGAAAGACGAGTGCCGCCGTCCACTTTGGACTCTGCACTTGTCACGGTTCGATTCCCGGCGCCTCCACCATCTTTTTTCCAGCCGTTGCAGGCGGTTACAAGCCGCCGCGACGAAGGGCACCGGGTTCGGTCACGGCAGGACAAGCTGCCCGGACCTCCCGGCCCTATACATTCTCCTCATGAGCCAGATGGGAGGCACGTTCGTCCGCGCCGCCTCGGATCGCGAGCAGGTGTTCGAGATGATCTGTCGTCTCATCCGAGAACGCGATCGGGCGTGGCTGGCGGCGTCTCCCGAGCACGCGACGTGCGATCATGACGTGCGGCTTCACGCGGAATCTGACTGGATCTCGATCACTACTTGCCCGGAAGGCGTCGCTACCGAGATCTCCGTCACCGCCGCCACCGAGGTCATTGAACTCTATTGCGTCGACGAACATCGACTTCGTTTTGCATACGATCACCACGCCAAGGGTGAAGCGCTCCGCTCACTTCAGTACGATGACAATGCTTGGACGGTCGTGCGCGGTACGCCGGAGGGCTGGGAGAGTGCCGTGCTGTTCTCCGCCGAACTGATGAACCAGTACCGGAAGCATGCTCCGCAGGACGAGCTCCGTATGGTCGAGGAGCGGTCGATCGTAACGGTGGGTCGTTCCATCCCTTGGGCCTGCGACGGGGACACGATCACCCAGATCGCGTGCGCACTCGGCCTGCCATACGAAGGCCGTGGAGACAAGTTCCTGAACGAGCTTCGGCGGGAAACGATCACTGGGTCGCTTTCATCGAGCCCATCTGCGAAGCGGTGGTGGCGGTTCTGACGCCGAAGGCTGCTGGGTTCGTCTGCGGCGAGAATACGAAAGAGCAACTTCGTGACTAGACGAGCAAGAGCGAGATCACCAGCAGCGGTCGGATCGTCGATCGCGTTCATCAACGCGAGGATCAGGGAGTGGCGCTTCACGTCAATCGTCCCTGAATCGTCTTCGGACGGTACCCAACGGTCGCTATCGGTCGCCAATGGGATCATCGACTCGCCCTCGATCACCCCGTTCGCGCCCGTTTCGTCCCGTTCGGTCTCGCCGCCCGCGATTCGATTCCCGGCGCCTCCACCACTGATCCCCCGGGAAAACCGGGGGACGCGCTAGCTGCGCGCGGCCTTCTCCAATCCTTCTCCAGATTCGGGCCGGGTAAACGCCCGGTCGAGCAGGCCGATCGCCGCGTCCAGCGTCGTCGGGCTCAGGTGCATGTACTTCATCGTGGTGCTGATGCTCGCGTGGCCGGCGAGCTTCTGGATCGCGCCCGGGGGTGCTCCCTCGGTGTCGCGAGCATCGAACAGAACGTGTGACGGAGGCGATGGATCGCCCCGGTCACTTCGAGCCCCGCCGCGCGTTGCGCGCGCTCGAACCACGTTCGCACGATCTTGTTCGTGAGCCCCTGTCCGTCGTCGGTCGTCAGCACGCGATCGCGAAGGTTCCGATGCTTGGCGAGCGCCGCTTCAGCGGCGCCCTAAGACTGATCCAATCCCGGCGCTTTTCTAGATCCACTTCGTGGCGCTGACAGACCACCGCCGGCGGCGGGATAGTGATCCACCCGAAGGTCCCCAAGGTCATTGGCGAGGCTGCGTCCGACTCGCTGGAGATGCGCAGCGAGTTTCGCAGTCGGCTCTCTCCCGCGTAGCAGTCGTCGCGGCTCATTGGGCGCGAGGCAACTGGAACGACCAATTGCTCGACGACGAGGGCCGTCGCGCGGCGACGTGCCACGGCGCGACCCGTCCAACGTTTCGCCATCACCGCGACGTGAGCGAGGCCGGCGTCCCTCGGCGACGAGCTCCGCGCCGGCCGTGCCCTGGAAGGCGGGAGGACCTCGCATCGGCGCGGCCCCGGCGATCCAGTCACGCCACGAGCGCTCGCGGACGCGCCGCGTCAGCAGCTCCCCGTGGTCAGGATCACAGTGGCTCCGTGGAGGGCGCCGCTGAAGCGCGGCGCCCTTAGACTGTTCCAATCCGGTAGGTCGCTGTGAGTTGCCAGGTGGCAACCGCACCTCTTCCACCGCGACCGACGATACGCACTTCGGTGAGTCTGCCGCAGGTACCTGCAGACTGCATGCCTGACCGCGTGGACCACCTCGGACGCCCGAAGCTTGAACGACCAAGTGGATCACTATCCCGCCGCTCCCGGCGCGCCCATCACGCGGCGCCGTGGATCACTATCCCGCCGCGAAGTGGATCACAGTAAGGGCGCCGCTGAAG
>JAYTOQ010000021.1:0-2528 GCA_043747665.1 Polyangiaceae bacterium
GCTTCTTCGACGGCCATGGAGGCACCCCATCATGATGACCATTCGACCTGCAGGTGAGCGCGGACATGCCCAGCACGGCTGGCTCGACTCCCACCACACGTTCTCGTTCGCGGACTATCACGACGACGCCCACATGGGCTTCCGGTCGCTGCGCGTCATCAACGAGGACCGCGTCGCGCCGGCGCAGGGCTTCGGTACGCATCCGCACCGCGACATGGAGATCATCTCCTACGTGCTCGAGGGAGGCCTCGAGCACAAGGACTCGCTGGGGACCGGCTCCGTCATCAAGCCCGGCGACGTGCAGCGCATGAGCGCCGGCACCGGCGTCCGCCACAGCGAGAAGAACGCATCGAACGAGGAGGGCGTTCACTTCCTCCAGATCTGGGTCATGCCGGAGAAGAACGGCATCCAGCCGAGCTACGAGCAGAAGGCGTTCAACGAGCAGGAGAAGCGCGGACGCCTGCGCCTCGTGGCGTCGCCCGACGGTCGCGACGCAAGCGTCACGGTCCACAGCGATGCGCTCCTCTACGCAGGCCTGTTCGACAAGGACGAGTCGGCGGAGCTCCCGCTGCGCGCGGGCCGGCACGCCTGGATCCACGTCGCGCGCGGCAAGGTGCGCGTGAACGATCGCGAGCTCGCGGCCGGCGACGGCGCTTCGCTGTCCGGAGAAGCGACCGTCAAGATCGATGGCGTCGACGGCGGCGAGGTGCTCGTCTTCGATCTGGCGTGACCTCGAGCGCACGCGTCGCTTCCCAGCGGCGAGCGGATGCTGTCTGCTCGCCGCATGGGCAAGATCGAAGACATGCGGCGGCTTCGCGAGCAACAGTTCGCGGACAACGACAAGCGCGCGGATAACGACAAGCGCGCGGCCGCGAAGACCGCGACGGCGAACGACCCGTCCGCGGTGACCGCGGTGACCGCGGCTCCAGCGATCGCCCCGCGAGCCGCAGCCCCCAAGGCCACGGCGAGCGCTGCGGCCCCGGCCACCGCCGCCGCCGACGCCGACGAGGGGAAGTGCGCGGTCTGCGGAAAGATGAAGGCGCTGACGAACGGCCTGGTCGCGAACCACCAGAAGGGATTCGGCAAGGCGTGCGCGGGCTCGCGCAAGGAGCCGGCGTAGGAGAGCTTAGAAGTTTGCGGCGAGCGAGGCGCGCACGCCGAGGTCGTACGGATCGGTCAGCTCGCCGGCGACCGGCAGCACCACGCCGACGATCGGCATGACGGCTCCGAAGTGGAAGCGGACCTGGGGCTCGACGATGAAGACCGCCGCATCCGGGCCCGCGACCGCGATGTTCGTCCAGGCGCGGAGCGTTGCATCGGCATACTTGTAAAAGCGATAGCTGCCGCGCGCGGCGACGACGACCGCGCCTTCGTACGAGCCCTCCGAGGCGGTCGCGTGCAGCGACTGGTACTTGATGTACCCCTCGACCTCGAGCTTTTCCATGCCGTTGTAGAGCGCACCGACCTTCGGGACGATGCCGAGATGACCGGTCGCGAACGCGGCCGTGTCCTCGCGCCCGCGGGAGTCGGACATCGCGCGCAGCAACGAGCGGCGATCGAGCGAGGTCTGGTCGAGATGGCCGAGCGTGCTCACGTCACGCGCTTCGGGAAGCTCCTTCCCCGAAGCGGTGGGGAGTGCGAGATCGAAGCCGGCGAAGACCACGACGTTCTTGCGCACGTGCCCCTCGTACTCGGCGCCGAGCGTGAAGTTGCCGACTACCGTGCTGCCGCGCGTCTCGTTCGGGATGAGCGAGCCCGCGCCGAGCGGGAGGAGCGCGCCGACGCGTAGGTGGGAGACGACCTCGTAAGAGAGACCGAGGTTGATCGAAGTCGTCTGGAAACGTGCAGTCTCGGCGGTTCGACCCTCCTGCGAGAGGAGCGGTCCGACGATGCGCTGCGAGAGCACGGGCGTCGCGCCGAAGCCGAAGACCGCATCGAGCGTCGCGCGCCAACGGTCCTCTTCCTCATGGTGAGGCATCGAAGACTCGGAGGGTCGGTCGGCCGCCTCCGGCCCCGACGCCTGCAGCGCCGGAGGCAGCGCCGGAGGAGGAGGGGGAGCGGGCGGCGGCGGCTCCGCCGTCACGGGCTCGTCTTGCGCCGCTGCGACGGTGGACAGCGAGAGACCGAACGTCGCGAACGCGAGCGTGAGGGAGAGCGAGAGGCCAGCGCGCTTCATTCGCGCATCCTGGATCAGCAAGCCCTGTCGTCTCAAGGACAAAACCCCCGACGTGATCGGTGCGGGCTACATACAGCAAGTAAAATCGACATCGACGTAACGCGAATCGCATTTCACCACACTGGTGTGAAATGCTACAAGCACCGACGCAGCTAAATCTACGTACGAAATACGTAGTCGGCAGTGCCTCCCGGAACCTCCGATTGGCATTGACGGGTGACGCCTGCCCGTCGCCCCGAGCCGCACGCGTTTGGCCGTGTTCCCTGGAGTTCCGAATGTATAGGGCCGCTCGTTGCTTCGTCGTCGGGATGAGCGTCAGCGCGATCCTCGCTAGCGCGAGCTACGCGAGCGC
>JAYTOQ010000022.1:0-2251 GCA_043747665.1 Polyangiaceae bacterium
GTTCAAGGAGTTCCGCTACGGCGGCGGCTTCACCGGCGGCTACAAGCCTGGTCTCTACGGCGCGCAGGGCTCGGTCAGCGTCTCGTCGGCCCCCGACTACGTCTCTTACACGGGCGGCATCCGCTTCACGGGCGACTTCAACGACAAGCTCATCACTCCGACCATCGGCTACTCGTACAGCTACGATCGCATCGGCCGAGGCCCGAACAACTTCCAGCACAGCTTCAATCCGCTGAAGGGCGCCCTCGACACGCACGAGGTCGAGGCCGGCGTCACCTTCATCATGTCGCCGACGGCCATCCTGCTCGTCGGCGGTACGGCGCAGTTTGAACGCGGCGATCAATCCCAGCCGTATCGCTACGTCCCGATGTTCAACCCTGACACGGTCGCGCCGTTCGTCCCCAACGGCGCGACCATCGACCTCGTCAATCGCACGCGCCTGCCCGTTCGTCCGCTCGAGCAGCTCCCGACGGAGCGCGACCGCTACGCCGTCGGAGGCCGCTTCAACAAGCGGCTCAACAAC
Source organism: Polyangiaceae bacterium (assembly GCA_043747665.1). Lineage (GTDB taxonomy): Bacteria > Myxococcota_A > Polyangia > Polyangiales > Polyangiaceae > Labilithrix. The sequence goes on from JAYTOQ010000022.1 coordinate 524, forward strand.
GCGACGCTGCGCCTCGAACAGCGATTTTATTACGACACCTGGGGCGTCAAGGCGTCGTCCACGGATGCGCGCTACATGGTCGACCTGTCGCGTCACCTGCGCGTGTGGCCGCACGTCCGCGCGCACGTCCAGAGCGGCGCCGACTTCTTCCGCCTCGCCTACTCCGCGGCCCTCGATCCCAACGGCGGCATCACGATTCCCACCTATCGCACTGGTGATCGCGAGCTCGCGCCCCTACTGACAGGGACCGGGGGCGGTGGCGTGCGTATCGGACTGGGAGAGCCCGAGGGCGAGATAAAATACGGCATCACCATCGTGGGCGACGTCATGTACACGCGTTATCTGAAGGCGCTGTACGTCACGGCTCGCACCGCGGTCTATGGCTCGGTAGGCTTCGACGTGGAGTTTTGACGTGAACCGCATGCGCTTTTCGTCCCCCAGACTCGCAGGCTTCGCCGCTCTTCTCGGCGCCGCGCTCGTCGCGTCGGTCGGGAGCTCGTGCAACCTCGATCCCGTGCACCGCGCCGGCGTGAACAACCTCGGCGGCGAGCAGGCCGACATCTACGTGCCGGAGACGGAGTTCCATCGCCCCGGCGAGCCCTGCGCGCTCTGTCACTCGGCGGCGGGACCGGCGAGCAGCACGTTCGTGCTCGCGGGCACCGTCTTCTGGGGTCCCGACAACTACCAGCGTCGCGTCGATCAGGCCTACGTGCGCGTGGGCGGCCCCGACAAGACGACGAAGTGCTTCGTCACCAACTGCAACGGCAACTTCTTCGTGCGCCCCGAGGACTATCCGAACCTCAAGTTCCCTCTGCTCATCTCGGTCGAGCGCGTGAAGAACCCTGGCGGTCCGGCACCCGGCGACGAGATGTCGATCAAGATCCGTCGCATGACCAGCCACATTGGCCGCGACCCGTCGTGTTCGACCTGCCACATCCTTGGGCTCCGGGACTTCGGCAGCCCCGGGCAAATTCGCATGTATGATACAGAGGGCGAGGTCAACACCGCGACGCCGCCGCTCGCCGCGGGCTGCCCGAACGACGCTCCGCACGTGACGCGCTGCCCCGAGGATCGCCTGTGACGCGCATCGTGAAGGCGCTCTCGAGCGTCCGCGCGGCGGTCCTGTGCTCGCTCGGAGGCACGGCTCTCGTCTTCACCATGCTGTCAGGCTGCGCCTCGGCGCCGGACCCAGGGCGCCTCACCGACGTCATCGTTCCGGACTTCGATACGTACGTCTCAAGCGTCGACGCATACCTCACGCGTCGCTGCGGGTCGCTCGACTGCCACGGCCAGCCCGGTCGCGCGTATCGCATCTACAGCCGCGAGGGCTTTCGGCTCGTCCAGCTCCAGGACGGCGGCCTCGTCTCGGGCCAGCAGCCCACGCAGCCCGAGGAGCAGCGCGCGAACTTCCAGGCGCTCGTCTCGGTGGAGCCCGAAGAGATGTCGCGGCTCATGGCGAGGCAGGGCGACAATCCGAACGCGCTCCTCTTCTTGCGCAAGCCGCTGAAGCTCGAGCGCCACAAGGGCGGCCCCTCGATGGCCGAGGACGACCCCGGATATCGCTGCGTCGTCGCGTGGCTCCAGATCCCCGTCGTCGACGGCGCCGGCGTCCCGATCCCCAAGGGGCAGCGCCAGAAGCTGTCCGCGAACGGGATCAAGAACTGCCAGACCGCGACCGACTTCCCGTGACTTCGTAGCTCGCCTGCTGCGTCGGTGAGCGATGGAAAA
>JAYTOQ010000023.1:0-2042 GCA_043747665.1 Polyangiaceae bacterium
TCCAAGACGCTCGCGTCGACCCGGAACTTCACCGCGCTCCGTTCGACCACCGCCCCGACTGCGTCGCAAGGCTGCGCAAGGGTCCTGGTCCTCTCACGCTGGTTGCGCAGCTGCGACAGGAGAACGAGCGCCATCGACGCATTGTGCTCCTTTTCGTTCGACTCGATCCAATCTCTCTGCCGCTTCTCCCGCGCGAGCAGCTCCGCCTGCTCCGTCGCGAGGTCCTTCACGCAGCGGTCGAGCGTTGCCGACTCGGCGCGTGCATCCAGCGCGAGCACGAGCTTCGCTGCTGCGCGCGCGGTCGCCTTCGGAGACGAGCGCCGCTACGTCGTGACGCAGGGAGCGGGTTCGTGGCAAGCGACTGGAGACGAACGACCTCGCGATCGCCCTCGATGCTTCGTTTCTGCGGCTGGTTGAATGGATGCTGTCGGCGCCGGGTGCGTTCGCGCTCGCAGAAGCACCGGCGGGTGGTCCCTCGACGGTCGAGAGGGCGCGCATCGCGTCGGCACATCGCGTCGTTCCTCGAAGCGCACGGCGTGCTCCGAAGGAGCAGCTAACCTAGAGTCGCGAGAAGTGCGTCGGAGCGCTTCACGGCTCCACGGGGACCGCGCGATCGTCGTTTCGAAGACAGCGGAGGTAGGAGCGTAGAGAATCGACGCGGCCTGCGGCCCGATCGCCGCCCGCGACCGCCCGGCCAATTCCGTACGAAAACCGCGGCCGTTTGAAGGACCGCGGTTCTCTCACTACCGTCGCCGATCAGCTCCCCGTTCGTTACCGCTACACCAACGCATTTCTTAAGAGTGGATGGAGGGCCTCAACAAAGAAGAGCGGAGAATCTCGGGTCGCCATCGCGGCCGCCGTAGAACGGGCCCCCATGCGAGTGCTGCACCTCGCGCCCCGCAGAACCGTCCTGATCTCTCGTGCCAACCATTTGTGCTGCAAAGCAGCGCGGACTCACCGAGGGGGACGGCGCCGGCTGTCGCTCGGCGAGCTGAGCGGGCTACACCGCTCGGGCGGCTCACGGTGCGGCGCTGCCCCGACGGACCGTGCGCCATGCGGGACTAGACCTCGACGCTGATCGCCGCCGACGCGGCCTCAACGCGGGGCTGGATCGCCGCGTAGACCCCAGGGCCGCTCACGGAGACGACGAGCGAGAAGCGCATGTCCTGTGTCTTCAGCGCGCTTCGCTGATCCCACCAGCCGAGCACGGGTATGACGGCGATCAGCTTGTCGCCCGCGAGCGCGGACATCTTCCCGCGCCAGCGATCGCTCTGGACCGTACCTCGGCTTCGGAGGCGGATTCCGACGTCCCACGGGAAGGACTCCTTCGTTGCTACCTTCGTCCGCTTGCCGGTCGGTCCGAGCGAGCGCTTGAGGACGTTGATGCTCTGCATGAACTCGGCCTCACTCTCCTGCGGCCCCTGCATGTCCCACGTCAGATCGAGACCGTGGAAGACGCGACGCCCGAACTTGTTCGGTTCGGCACGGCGAAGAGACCGCGGCCGCGGGCATCGTCCCGGTGCGCAAGCTGATTCCGGACAGGTGCAGGAAGGCCGCGAGCGCCAGCGCGCCGAGCACGGCGCCACCGAGCAGGAGCGAGAGGCTGGACAGCACACCCCGCGACCGCGGCGGTGGCGCGTGCACGAAGCCCGTCGTGTCGGCGACCGGCGCTTCCGGCGGCTGCGGCTCGACGGCGGACCTCGCCACGGTAGGCGCGGAGGCCGGCGGCGCGATGGCCTCGGACGCGAGCGCAGCTTCGACGCTCGAGCGCAGGCTGTGCCCGCGCAGCGTCGGGCGCGCCTCGCTGCCCCAGGGCACGCCCTTGTAGCCACCGACTAGGGTGTGGTCCGTCTCGGCCGTCCACGAGCCCGTGTCGTCGACGGTGTTCACGTAGGATGCGGTCTGGCGCGTCGTCGCGATCGGGAAGCCCACCGGGTGCGCGTGCGGATCCGTGTCGGAGTCGGGTAGCGGGACGAACGGCATCGCGCCTTCTAATGCGCATTGTGATGCCTCAGTTCGGGGCGCCGTCGGGCGCAAAGGTG
>JAYTOQ010000024.1:0-7517 GCA_043747665.1 Polyangiaceae bacterium
GCGGCGCTGGCGCTCGTCACGGGCACGGACCTGACGGTCGAAGAAGCTCGCTCCGCCTTGCTCAGACCTCGAGGGAGGTTCCCGGCGCCGGCGAATGCACGTTGTCGATGCCCTTGGCCTTCAGCTTCTCCTTCAGCACCGCCTGCGCCTTCGGCTCGCCGTGCACCATGGCTACGTGCTTCAGGGGCCCGCGCGCCTTCATGTCCACGGCGTATTCAACGAGATCCCTCTGGTCTGCGTGCGCCGAGAAGCCGTTGAGCACTGCGACCTCGGCGCGCAGGTCACGCTCCACGCCGAAGATCTTCACGCGCTTTCGCCGCTCCACGATGCGCCGACCCAAGGTGTGCTGCGCCTGGAAGCCCACGATGCAGACGGTGTTCTTCTCGTCCTCGATGGTCGCCTTCAGGTGGTGGACCACGCGGCCCGCTTCGCACATGCCGCTCGCCGAGATGATGATCGAGGGCTCGCTCGACATGTCGAGTGCCTTCGAGTCCTCCTTGTCGGTGACGTACGAGAGCTGCGCGAAATCGAACGGCGAGTCGTTCTTCTGGATGAGGGCGCGCGTCTCGGCGTCGTAGCACTCGGGATGGAGCTTGAAGATGTCGGTAATCTTCACGGTGAGCGGCGAGTCGACGTAGACCGGCATGGGCGGCATGCGGCCCTGCTTACGGAGCGCGCGGATGGCGTAGAGGATCTCCTGCGCGCGCTCGAGCGCAAACGAAGGAATGATCACCTTGCCCCCGCGCTTGTACGTGCGCTCGAGGACGTCGCCGAGCTCGTCCTCCATCGCGGCGATCGGCTTGTGGAGGCGATCGCCGTAAGTGCTCTCCGTGACGAGCACGTCGGCGCCGTCGATGACCTCTGGGTCCTTGAGGATGGGCATGTGCTTGCGCCCGAGATCGCCGGTGAAGACGATGCGCTTCCGCTTTCCCTCGTCGTCGACGTCGATGGCGGTGACCGCGCTGCCGAGCACGTGCCCGGCGTCATGGAACGTGATGCTGATGCCCGGCGCGATGGTCATCGTGCGGTGGTAGGGCACCGCGATCATCTGCTGGAGCACGCGAACGACGTCATCCTGGCCGTACAGCGGCTCGACGTGATCCATGTCCGCGCCGTCGCGATCGATCGACTTGTTGATGTAGCGCGCGTCGGCGGCCTGGATCATCGCGGCGTCCTCGAGCATCACGGCGCAGAGATCGCGCGTGGCGGGCGTCGTGTAGATCGGGCCCTCGTAGCCTTGCTTCACGAGGAGCGGGAGCGCGCCAGAGTGATCGATGTGCGCGTGTGAGAGGACCACCGCGTCGATCGCCCCGGGGACGACGCCGAGGTTCTGGTTGTGCTCGACCGACTCGCGGCGGCGGCCCTGGAACATTCCGCAGTCGAGCAGCACCTGCGCGTGCTTCGTGCGAATGAGATGCTTCGATCCGGTGACGGTCTGTGCGGCGCCGACGAAGTCGAGGAACATCCGCCGACAATACTCCGATCGCGGTCAGTGCGCCGCGTGAGCGGTAGCCGGGGCCGGCGCCGCAGCGGCGAGCAGCTCCACGAGCAGGGACTGGATGGCGGCGGCGCGAGCGCTGTCGCCGCTGCTGAACGCGTCGCCGTTTGCAAGCACCACGACGCCGGTCCCCGTCGCGCGATCGATGAGCAGCGCGGTGGTAGCGCCCGCGTCCTCGCCCTCGTGGCCGAGGACGCGCATGCGCGCTTGCGCGTTGCCGATGGTGCGTAGCTGCCAGGCGAGCGCCTGGTCGGCGTCGCCGTCGACCGCGGTGGTCATCACGCGCACGCTCGACGCGCTCAGGATACGCGCTCCGTCGAGCTCGCCGTCGCGCAGCATGGCGCGGGCGAAGCGCGCGAGATCGCGCGCCGACGAATGGAGATCGACGGCAGGATAGAGTGCGTGGCAAGGGGAGGGGAGCGCGACGAAGCCGCCGGCACCGCGCGCGTACGGCCTGGCGGCGCTCGCCGATGGACGGGTTGGCGCGACCCACGTGGTGTCACGCATGCGCAGCGGTACGAGCACGCGACGGTTCGCGACGTCTGCGAATGTCTCGTGCGCGGCGCGCTCGACGGCCAGCGCTGCCAGCGACGCACCGACGTTCGAGTACGTCGTGGCGGTCCCGGGCTCGTCGTCCAGGTACGATCCGGCGCGGGGCTTTCCGCCGTCGATCATGGTGCGTTCGAGGAACGGTCCGAGCGCGTTGGCGGGGGTGCGCGGCGCGGGGCTTTCGTCCTGCGGGTCACGGATCGAAGCGCGATGGGCGAGGAGCATGCGGAGCGTGATCAGCGTCGAGCCACGCGGATGCCGGATCGCGAATCCCACGTACTTCGAGGCATCTCCGTCGAGATCGAGCTTCCCCGTCCTCGACGAGCTGCATCACGCAAACGGCGACGAGCAGCTTCGCGATCGATGCCGCCTCGAAGACCGTCGCCGCGTCGACCCGGGTTCGCAGCTCCAGATCCCCGACCCCGCTCCCGGCGACAAACCGCTCGCGTTCGCGCGTGACGACCGCGTACGCCATGCCGGGCACCGCGGCTGTCTCGATCGCCGTGCGCACCTTTGCGTCCGCGCTCGCGCTCGCGCTCGCACTCGCCTCGGTTCGACACCCTGCCGCCGCGATCACCATCACCAAGGCGATCGCCGAGCGCGTCATCGCTTCATCCTCTTCTTCGCGTGTTCGCGTGTTCGCGTGTTCGCGTGCGCCCTCGTCAGGGCACGTGATCGGCCGCGACGCCGTTCACGCCGGCGCCGCCATCGGGCGGTCCGCCCTTGCCGGCTTTGCCGTGCGCGAGCGTGGCGCCGCTCGCCGTCGTCACGACGCCCTGGCCGCCCTGGTAGCTCGCGAACGACGAGCCGCCGCCGCCACCGCCGCCCGCGCCACCGGTGCCGCCGAGCGCGCCGGTGCCGCCGGCCGCGCCGCCGGCGCCCTTCGTCATGACCGGCGTGCAGACGCCCGCGACCAGCAAGCAGCTCGACGTGCACGGATCGCCCATCGCGCCGACCGCGCCTGCGCTTCCGACCGCGCCCGCGCCGCCCGCACCTCCGGTGCCTCCGTTGCCGGCGTCGCCGCTCTTCACGCTGCCGCCTTTGATCGTGACCGTCGAGTCAAACGCGAACACGCCGATGTTTGATCCGCCACCGATCGCCGGTCCGCCCGGCTCTCCGGGCCCGCCGCCGCAACCGTTCTTGCCGGCGGCGCCGCACGACATCTTGCCGATCGTCGCGACGAATGTGCACGCCACGGGGTCCGGGCAGTCCCCGCACTGGACGCATGCCGGCGCCGCGCCGCCCGCGCCGCCGTTGCCGCCCGCCGTGCCGTTGCCTCCGGTCGCCGCCGCGCCGGGGACGTACTCCGCCATCGGATCATAGGAGCCGAGCGGCGCACCTGTGCCCTGCGCGCCGGTCGCGCCCGGCGCCGCCACCACCCCCGCGCCTGCTGCACACGCCGCCGGGGCCGCCGCGCCGGCATCGCCGTGCGCACCGTTCGCGCTTGGAGCGGCGTTGCCCATCACCACGTTCACGTCGGTCATCACGAGCGTGGTCGTCGCGCCGACCGCGACGACGCCGTACACCGACTCGCCGGGCACGAGGTTCGCGGTGGTCTTGCTCTCGATACGGAGGAGCGAGAGGCGCGCCTCACCGCCGAGATCGCGGGCCTCGACGGTGATGTTCTGCAGCGCCGGCGCGCGAACGACGACGGCATCCTCGGGCGCAGCGCACGCGCGCTTCCACGTGGTACCCGCGACGTCCCATCCTCCGACGATCTCGACGCCTGGCGCGAGCGTGACCTTCTCGACGTAGGTACCGCGCGCTGCGAAGACCTTCGTGCGGAACGCTGCGCCTGCGCGCGTGACCGAGAACGAGAGCGTCTTGCACGGCGCCGCGCGCGTTCCGCACGTCGCGGTGTTCGTGCCCGTCGGCGATGCGAACACGCCCTCGCCGTCGACGGGCGACACGTCGGGACAGGTGACGTCGGCCGCGTCGACGCCGGCGTCGTTGTCGGGCGGGCTCGTGTCTGCGGTGACCGAGCTGTCGATGCCGCTGTCGCTGGCGCTGTCGGCGCCAGCGCCGGCCTCTGGCGCCGCAGGATCGGGGATGGTGGCGTCCTCTCCGCAGGCCACCGCGAGCGGGATGCCTACGAGAGCGAGGAGAGAGCCGAGCTGGAGAAAGCGAAGAGGATGCACACGACTGCGCATGACCTCAGCGTAGCATCGCCCGCAACGTCCGGCCGCTTCTCGGTGGCTTCGACCCGCCTCCGCCCCGCGTCGCATGACGCGCGTGGCGTGGGTCGTCGGCGGCGAAGATCACGGTCAGCGCCACGAACCCGGCCCACAGCGCGGCGAGGTGAAAGAGCATGGCGGCGCCGCCGTAGCGCGTGAAGAGCAGCCCGGACACGGTCGGGCCAACGAGCATCCCCGCCGCATAGGCTGCGTTGTAGAAGGCGTTGGCGCGGCCGAGCTCGGTCTTCGGCGTCACGACGCCCTGCAGCGCAAGGCTTACCGGAGATAGAGAAGCGAGGGTGGCCCCGGCCACGAAGACCGCTGCGCACATGAGCGGAAATGACGGCAGCAGGACGAAGCTCGCGACCATGGCGCCGCCCACCGTCGCAAGAATGCGCATGACGAGGAGGTGCCCGTGCCGGTCGCCCAGGCCGCCGGCCCAGATCGAGGTCAGGAGCATGCCCGCCGCGAAGAACGCGGTGACGAGGATGGTGCGCTCGGCCGGGACGTTCTTCGACGCGATGAGGTAGAGCGGCAGGAACGGAACGACCGACGCCTGGAAGTAGCCGTAGGAGAACGTGGCGAAGCACGACGTCTTCGTGCGCCAGAAGATGGCGAAGCTGCTCGACGGCTCGCCGCTCTCGGCGTTGTGCGCGTCGCCTGCCTCCTCATGGGTGGCGATCGGGCTCGCGCCCTGACGATCGAGGGCGACGAGGACCACCGCGACGGCGACGCATGCGAGCGCGCCGGCCACCACGAACGGTCCGCCGGTCCCGGCGAAGCGCACGACGATCGACGCGAGCAGCGGCCCCACCACGTAGCCGAGCGCGAGCGAGATCGCATAGAGGCTCATCACGAGCCCCTTGTTGCTGCGATCGGAGCGCTTGAGGAGCGCCGTCTCTGCCGCGACCCAGATGAACACCGAGAACGCCCCGTCGAAGAAGCGCGCGATGCTCAACCCGACGAGCGTGGACAGAAACGGAAAGCTCGTGACGCACACCGCGTAGCCCGCGAGCGCGAACGCGAGCGTGGTCTTTGCGCCGAAGTGCTGAACCACACCGCCCGCCGGGATCGAGAACGTGATGATCCCGAGCGCGAACGCCGCGGCGAGCCCGCCGATGGCGAGCTTCGGAATGCCATGAGCATCGAGGTGCACCCCGAGGACCGCGATCGACGTTCCATACGCGATCCCGAGGAGGACGATGGTCGCGTAGATGACCCAGATGTTGCGGTCCGTGATGCGCTTCAGCACGTTCTGGATCAGCGCGTGGTGACCGTGATGGGCGTGCTCGCCGGCTTGTACGTGTTGTCGAGCTCTCCGTCGACGACGCGCAAGGGGTCGGTGTCCTTGGCGGCGGCCAGGAGATCCTTGTAGCTCGCGCTCTTGCCGTTGAGCAGCGTCGCCGTGAACTGACCCATCGCGTATCCCGAGCGCCACGAGGGCGCCTCGATGGCGTTGGTGATGAGGTCGAGGTTCTTGGTCCCGCCCTGCTTCAGCGGGATGTAATCCTTCTCGTAGTAGTTGTACGAGACGCAACCATCGATCCAGAAGAGCTGGTAGCTCGTCGGGAAGTCAGCGGCGGTGAAGCGGCTCGGATCGAGCGGGCCGAAGCCGATGTACGAGTGCCCGTTGTAGAGGAACACGTCGCTGTTCTTGATCGCGTACTTGTGCGGCTCCTGGTCACTCTCCGAGCCGAAGTAGAAGAGCATCTGGATGGCGGCGGCATGCGGCGCCTCGCTGCCGATCTTCACCGTGACCTGGCGCTCGACGGTGACCCACTTGCGGAAGACGCGATCGGCAAACTGCTTGTCGAGGTCCTGCTTGTCCGCGTCGCTCAGGTTGAGCGCGTCGGTGCCGCCGTGGAGGTTCGTGAGATCCTTGATCGACGCGTCGTCGATCTTCTTGCCGCTCGCGAGCGTGAAGTGCGCGAGGTCGACGTTGTCGGGGCCGCCGGGAACGACCTTCCAGCCGTCGGACGCGTTGATGACCTCGGAGAGGTTGGTCATCAGCTCGCCCCAGTTGAAGTCGTTCGAGTAGCCCGCCGAGTGATCGTGATCGATGAGGCCGTAGACCATGCTCACGATGAGCGTGTTGGGCTTGATGCCGCCTTTGTAGAGGCGCGCGTACTCGGGATAGGAGGCGCCGCGGTTGGTCTTGTCGGCGCCGAGCGTCGCGGTGATCGGGAGGTACAAGCGCTCGACCTCGGCCTTCGTGACCTGCTTCACGGGATCGGTGAGGCGAGCGCGCTCGCCGTCGACCTTGTCCTGCTCGGCCTTCATCGCCGTCTTGCACGTGGCGACGCTGGGCTCGAAGACGTACCAGATGCTCGACGCGAACTCCTGGGCCTCTGAGTCGTTGGCGGTGCACTCGGTGAGGATGCGCTGCGACTGCGACGCGTAGCCGGGGTTCATGATCGCGAGCGGCAGCGCGGTGCGTGAGGCGTACTTCGCGTCGACGACGGCGTTGTCCTTGTAGGTGTACTTGACCTCGAGCATGTCCTTGGGCGCGCTCGGCGCTGCCGGGTCCACCATCTTGACCGTGCGCTTGATGAAGCTGCGCGGGTCGACGTCCTTGAGCTCGCGGCTGTTGACCGCGACGTTGCTCGTGCGGAGCGGGCCGAACGCGGTCTGCGACTGCGAGCGCACCGCGGAGAGGATGGTCGAGTCGCTCGAGCCCGGCGCGACGTAGACGGTGCCGACGAAGGACAGCGTCCGTGAGCGCGCTGTGATGCTGGTGAGGTCGTCCTCGCCCGAGGCGGAGTCCTCCGTGCCGGAGTCGGCGGAGCAAGCGGCGGTGCTCGCGACGAGCCCGACGAGAAGCGCGGTGAGACCGGTGCGGAGGAGGCGTGACGTCATGGTGACGGCCCGGTCGCACGATGTGTGCCTGTCGCCTACACAGATCGATTCGCCGTAAAGATTACGGAAACCGGCTTCGGGGGGCGTCGCGCGGCCCTCCCATGGATGACCCGGGATCCATCGGGTCAGCGCGTCAGCTCTCTCCTAATCTTGTCGCCCGCGACGGTCATCGCGTCGGCCGACGCGTACTCGGTCCGCGGCCAGAAGAAGCCCTTCAGTCCGTCGCCCTTCGTTCGCGGCACCACGTGGACATGAAGATGCGGGACGCTCTGGCTGACGATGTTGTTCATCGCGACGAAGCTGCCCGCCGCGCCCATCGCCGCGGGCACGGCGCGCGACAGCATTTGCACGCGCGCGAAGAACGGCGCGACCAGCTCGGCCGGCAAGTCGGGCAGCGCGACGACATGCGCGCGTGGCACGACGAGCACGTGACCGTGGAA
>JAYTOQ010000025.1:0-2470 GCA_043747665.1 Polyangiaceae bacterium
GATCGCGCGACGCGCGCATGCGTCCCGACGCCACGTCCCAGGAGCACGATCTTCCGGCCCGTGCGCCGCGCGATGTCGCCGAGGAGGCGCAGGCGATGAATGTTCGACGCGAACATGGCGACGACGACTGCGCCGGTAGCGCCTTCGACGAGCGACTCGAGCACCGCGCCGACGTCGATCTCGTTGCCGGTCGGGCCCTCGGCGTCGATGTTCGTCGAGTCGCTCATGAGGAGCGTGACGCCGGCGTCGCCGAGCTCGCGAAGGCGCTCGGTGTCGAAGTGCTCGCCGTCCGGCGGCGCCTCGTCGACCTTGAAGTCGCCGCTGTGTACGAACATGCCGGCGTCGGTGGTGATGGCGAGCGCCGTGGCGTCGGCGATCGAGTGCGTCACGCGGATGGGCTCGACGCGGAACGAGCCGACGTGGAACGGCGTCCGGGGGCGCGTCTCGAAGAGTCGCGCGTGCGCGAGGACCTCGTGCTCACCGAGGCGCTCGCGGATCAGGCCGAGCGCATAGGGCGGCGCCCACACCGGCACGTCGTGACGCTTGAGGAGATACGGGAGCGCCCCGATGTGATCCTCGTGACCGTGCGTGACCACGACGCCGGCGATGCGCGCGCCGAACGCGTCGAGCGCCGAAAAATCGGGATGGATGACGTCGACGCCGAGGCCGCGGGCATCGAACGTGACGCCGCAGTCGACGAGCAGGACGTCGCCGCGCTGCTCGACGGCCATGCAGTTCATGCCGACCTCGCCGAGCCCGCCCAGCGGCAGCACGCGGAAGGATCCAGGCTTCACGGAGGCGGCCGACATGCCTCTCGACTTAGCACGGCAGGGCGACCGGGTTTACACGAGCGTCCCGTTCCCCTATCTAGCCCATGAGATGCCGTCCGTCTTTCCGCCGTCGGACACCCACGCGCGCAGCCGCGGGGCGGCGCTGGCGTCGAAGCGCTTCCTCATCGTGACGGGCAAGGGCGGCGTGGGAAAGACCACGGTGTGCGCAGCAGAAGCGCTCGCGCTCGCGGCCAAGGGTAAGCGCGTCCTCGTGTGCATGTGCAACGCGAAGGAGCGGCTCTCTGCGATGCTGGGCTCCGAGCTCATCGGTCCGGAGGTGAAGCCGGTCGCGGCCAACGTCTGGGCGGTGAACATGGACCCCGAGCTCGCCCTCGCCGAGTACGGCATGATGGCGCTCCATTCGAAGACGCTCTTCAAGCTGCTCTTCGACAACAAGTACGTGCGCACCTTCTTCCGCGCCGTCCCCGGCATGCAGGAGTGGACGCTGCTCGGCAAGGCCTGGTGGCACACCACCGAGAAGCGCGACGACGGCAGCTGGCTCTACGACGTCGTGATCCTCGACGCGCCCGCGACAGGTCACGGCCTCGACATGCTGCGCGTGCCGAAGATCATCCTCGACGTGGTCCCGCCAGGCCTGCTTCGGCGCGATGCCGAGCGCGCGTGGAAGATGTTCCAGGACCCCGAAATGTGCGCGGTGGTGCTCGTGACCCTCCCCGAGGAGATGCCGACCACCGAGACCATCGAGCTCGCGAAGGCGCTGCGCGACGAGCTGCACCTGCCGATCGGGAAGATCGTGGTCAACGGCGTGCTGCCGCCGCTCTTCTCGCGGGCCGAGCGCGCCGCGATCGAGGCGGCGGGGCCCGTCACGGGAGACATGCCGGGCGATGCCGCGCTCGCCGCCGGTCGCAGCCGGGCCATACGCGAGCGTGTGCAGGCCGAGAGCCTCGCGCGCCTTGCCGCCGAGCTCCCGATCTCGCCGTCGTTCCTGCCGCAGCTCTTCGAGGACGCCGCGCAGCCGGCGGCCATCAAGGAGCTGGCGAAGCGGATGGTGTGAGCACCTCCGCCTTCTCGATGCGGTCGAGGCGGAACTGGCGGCTCTCGTTCTTCGCGAAATCGAGGGCGTTGATGCGGGTCTCGGTGCGCTCCATCACCACCGACTCGATGCGAACGTCGCGCGTCGTGGGAACGCCGTTGCCGTCACGGTAGGTGATCCGCAGCGGCTGCTGCTCGAACCACGCCCGCTCGAGCGCAGTGCGCACCGCCTTGAGGCTCGGCCGCGTGGGCACTCCCACGAAGGACAGCTCGCGTAGGCGTCCGATGAGCTCACGCTGCGCGGACGTCGAAAGCGCGGAGCGCACCTTGTCGAGGGCACGCTGCAAGGTCTCCTCGAAGGGCATGAGCCGCGTCTCCGATGCGAAGCGCCCCAGCGCCACCAGAACCGCCGCCTCGCGCGCCGTGAAGTTCACCGGCGGTAGCGAGTAGCTCTTGTCGAGCGCGTAGCCGCCGCCTCGACCGCGCTCGGCGGAGAGCGGCATCGACGCCGCGCGCAGCGCATCGAGATCGCGATACATCGTGCGGAGCGTGACGCCGAAGCGCTCGGCGAGGACCTCGGCGATCACCCCGGTGCGGCGCCCGCGCAGGTACTCGGCGAGGGCAAAGAGTCGTTCGGTCCGCTTCAT
>JAYTOQ010000026.1:0-2276 GCA_043747665.1 Polyangiaceae bacterium
TCTTCTTCCTCTCCGTCACGATGGGCTTCATCGGGATGATCCTGGTTTACCAGGCGGGCCTCCAGGCGAAGCGCGTCGTTCCTGACTACACGCTGCTCGGCGCGACGTACCTCGAGCTCCTCGTGCGCGACTTCGCCGCATCGCTCGGCGCGCTCATGCTGGCGACGCGCGTGGGCGCCGGCATCGCCGCAGAGATCGGCTCGATGGTGGTCACCGAGCAGATCGACGCGCTGCGCATGTGCGCCGCCGATCCCATCGATTTTCTGATCAAGCCGCGCTTCCTGGCGAGCATGGTCATGACGATGGTGCTGGTCATCTGGGCGGGCACGGTGGCCTTCGTCGCCGGGGGATTCACGGCCTATTTCGCGTTCGACGTGCCGCTCCAGACCTTCTTCAACCACCAGCTCGTCGACTTCGGCGACATCACGGTGGGGCTCACGAAGTGCGTGGCCTACGGTGCGGCGATCCCGATCGTGAGCGGCTACTGCGGCCTCTCGACCTTCGGCGGCTCGGAGGGCGTGGGCTGGGCGACGACGCGCGCGGTGGTCAACACGTCGCTCGCGATCATCATCCTGAACTTCTTCATCTCCGGCGCGGGCTTCCTGATCTTCCCGGAGTGACTGGACGTTCCGACATCGATGTCGCTCGCTAGCGCCTCGATGCGGGCGCCGAAGCCGAAATGATGAACCTCGTCGACGATCAGGAGTCCGAACCGATCGCCGAGCGTGTCCAGGTGACGGAACGCGCTCTCGAAGGTCAGCACCGTGACGTGCTCGATGCGCCTCTCACCGTCGCCGATAAGCCCTACCGGCTCGTCGAGGACTTCGATGTCGGCAGCCGCATCGGGTGATACCCTTGAAACGCGATAAACGCGTTGGCACCAACACCCATCGTGCCGCTCGTCGAGACGGCGCTGCAGCGCTTCGCTCGCGGGCTGCGCGAGCGGTTCGGTCCTCGCCTCCGCGAGCTGGTCCTCTTCGGATCGTACGCCCGCGGTGAGGCGCACGAGGACAGCGACGTCGACGTCCTCGTGGTGGTCGATGATCTCTCGGACGACGAGCGAAACGAAATCGGGAACCTCGCCTACGGCATCGGGCTGGCGGCCGACGAGTGGGTAGGATTGTCCCCGTTGGCCCTCTCGACAGCGCGCGCGCGCGAGCAACGGAGCATGGGCCGTCGGATCTGGACGGAGATCGAGAGCGAGGGCGTGAGGCTGTGACCGAAGACCAGACGAGACGGAGCATCGCGGCAGAGGTCGCTCGCGGCGACGACGCCTTGAAGTCGGCCGACCTCCTCCTCGGCGCGGGCCAGCTCGCCGATGCGGTGAGCCGCGCTTACTACGCGGCGCTGCACTACGGGCGCGCGCTCCTGCTCACGTTCGGCGAAGAGAGCCGAGGACGCACGGCGGCCTCGAACGGCTCCTTCAACGGGACTTCGTGCGCACCGGCAAGCTCGCGCCCGAGGTCGGCGCCTGCTTCTCGCGTCTGATGTCGTTTCGGCAGAACGCGGACTACGTCGCCGAATACGTGTTTACCGAAGGCCTGGCACGAGAGCAGATGGAGAACGCGCGCACCTTCCTTGCCGCCGCGAGCGCCCTCCTTCGCGCCGGAAGCTGGCTCGGTCCCTAAGACTCGAACGAATCGACTTCGAATCGGCTCGGAAGCCGGGCATCCTGCGCGCATGGCGAGCCGGAAAGCTGGGGCCACGAAGACGAAGCGCCGAGGGGGACGCGCGCGAGTTCTTCCGCGAGGTGATGCATGAAGAGGAGCGCACGGGATGGCGCTGGACGCGCGTGGCCCGCTACGCCTCGCCGCGCGACGAGGAGAAATATGGGCCCACGCTCCTCGACGCCGCCATCTCGTACATGGAGGCGAAGTACGGCCCGGTCGACGACAACGTCCCGGTAGCCTTCGATCGCTTGAAGCTGCCGGTGGTCCGCGCCGGCGCGGAGCGAAGGATGCCGCTCGCGGAGTGCACCGTCGTCGACGTCGTGGCGGCCACGCGCAAGCTGCGCAAGCCGAAGCGAAATGGTCGCAGCCAGGTGCGAGATGCCTTCGTGCAGTCACTCGGAACCGTGGCCTCGCTCTCCGGTGTCCAGGTCCACGAGCGCGCAGGCTTCGTCACCTCCGTGAACGTGCCGGTCGCCGCCTTCGAACGATTCCTCGCGGCGCTTCGCGCGACGACGTGGGAGACCCGCTCGACGCACGCCCAGAAAACGCGCGCGGTCGCGAAGAAGCATGCAACCCGCGCCCGAACCCGCCGATAGGGCGTTCAGC
>JAYTOQ010000027.1:0-3865 GCA_043747665.1 Polyangiaceae bacterium
TACCACCGAGCGCGTAAACGTCGGCGAGCGAACGCAGCGAGGTAACGTCGTCGGGTGCGAGCTCGAGTGCGCGACGATGCATGGCGATGGCCTTGGGTCGCTCGCCGAGCGCGACATACGCGCGCGCTGCCGCAGCGAGGGCGCGACCGCTGTCGGGATTCGTGTCGACAAGCCGCTCGATCCATCGCGCGGCGGTGGCGGGATCGCGACGTGCGAGCGCGAGCTCGATGCGGTCGGCCATCACCGAGGTGTCGTCGAATCGGAGCTGCGCATAGCGCGACGTGAGCTCCTCGGACTCGGTCGTGCGATCGAGATCGCGGAGCGCCGCGGCATTCGCGCGGAGCAGCGCCACGGAGCGCGGTCGACGGGCCAGCGTGAGCTCGAGAGACCCGAGCGCGGTCTCGCGGAGACCGGCCTCGGAGTAGAGCTCGACGTGCGCCAGGTTGGCTGGGACGTTGTCGGGATCGAGCGCGAGGACTTTGTCGTAGTACGGGATCGCGTCGCGCCAGTTGGCGCCGCCGCGCGTGTGCCCGGCGCGCGCGAGCAGCACGTCGATGCGCTCCGACAGCGGCGCGCCTTTCTTGGCGAGCTCCTCGGCGCGATCGATCCAGATGGCGCGCTGATTGCGGTTCTCGGCGAGCTCGCCGGCGAGGAGACAGCGCGGGATGGTGCGCGCCTTCTCGGCGGCGCGACGGGCGAGGTCGCGAGCGCGGTTCTCGGCCGGATCATCCGAGGAAGTGAGCACCAGGTACCGCGCGTACGCCTCAAGGGCCGCGGGATCGTCCTTCGCGGCGAGCTTCTCGAACGAGGCGATCGGCCCGGAAATCACCGGCGCCGGTGCCTTCTCGCCCTTGCGGAAGCGAACCGCCGCGGCCTCCTTGGAGTGGGCGGGATCGGGGTCGCTCTCGAGGTTCGCATCCGGCGCGCCGCTCGGGTCGGCGAGGCGCAGCGCGAACATCGGCGCGTCCTCGTCACCGCAGATCTTCACGGTGAGGCGGTGCCAGCCGTCGCGCAGCGTGAGCGCGATGCCGAAGCGCTCGCTGTCGAGATCTCTGTACTTTGCATCCTTCAGGACCTCGGCGCCGTCGAAGAAGACCTTCGCCGCGCCGGCCGCCCCGAGCCACACCGAGAAAGGCCGAGGACCGGCGCCGGGCTTGCCGGTGCGCCGATCGCGGATGAACGTCGTGGCGTATGCGCAGACCTTCTCGGCGGGCCGGACCATCGCGCCGAGATCGACCCAGCCGTAGGGGAAGACGTCAGGCGTGATGCGGTTCGCGACGGGGCGCTCCTTCCCGTCGTAGGTGCGGGCGAGGCTGAGCGGATCGCGGATCTCGTCCTCCGGGCCGAAGGCGCGGTCGAGGCCGCCCTTGCCCTCGTTGTCGAACGGGCCGGCGACCACCCAGCGACCGACGAATCCGAGGTCCTTGATGCGGAGCTTGGCGCCGGTCAGGTCGCCGCGACGCCGCCGGGCATAGGCCTCGAGGAGGCCGGCGTAGGCGCGGAGCGGCGGTGTGACGCGGGTGTCGATGGAGAGAGCGCGGAGCGCTTCCTCCACCTCCAGGGGGTCGCCCTGATCCCACTCGGCCCACAGCTGACGTAGCGGGACGTATCCGAGGGGCATTCCGCCACGAACGACCTCGTCCGACAGATGCGTGACCCGGGGGAGGCGCTGGCCGACGTCGGCCGCCGCGAGCTGCGGTGACAGAGGCCAGACCACGGCGCAGAAAATTAGACCGACGAGGCAGAGACGAACGGCGAGAAGACTCCGTGGAGCCCAGTGGCGGTGCGGCACGCGCGAGGTTGTCCGCCGCAGTCGGCCGCGCGTCAAGCCGGCGCTTGCCGGCGTCATCCTTGCAAACCCGACCGTGAACCATGGAAGCGACGACGACAGACGGGATCGGGACGCGCCGGGAGACCGCAAAGGCAGACGCTGCGATCGATACGATCGGGACGCGCGAGCGCGGCGATGCTTCGCGAGCGGGGGCGCCCTGGTGTATCAACGAGGAAGTGACCTCTGCTCTCGACGCCCCCGACGGCCAGCCCCAGGGCCCCCTCTCGCAGCGCGTGAAGGCGAAGCGAAGCTCCCTGGTGAAGGGCCTCATCAAGACCATCCGGCCGCATCAGTGGGTGAAGAACGTCTTCGTCTTGGCGCCGATGTTCTTCGACAAGGATCTCGTCTCGCAGGCCACCAATGGCGACCCGTCGCTCAACCTGCGCGTGACCGGCATGGCGCTGCTCGGCGCCGCAGTCTTCTGTCTCCTCGCCGGCGCGGTCTACACCATCAACGATCTCGTCGACGTCGAGGCCGACCGCATCCACCCGGTGAAGCGCAATCGTCCGATCGCGAACGGTACCGTTCCCGAGAGCTTCGCCTGGCCGTTCACCATCACGCTCGTGATCCTCGCGCTCGGCATCTCGGTGTGGCGGCTCAACTACGCGTTCTCCGCGGTCGCCGCGCTCTACTTCGCGGAGAACATCGCCTACAGCTTCAAGCTGAAGAAGGTGGCGTTCCTCGACGTCGGCCTCATCGCGTTCGGCTTCGTGCTCCGCGTGTACGCCGGCGGCCTCGCGACCGGCACCAAGGTCAGCTGGTACATGCTCGCGTGCACCGCGCTCCTTGCGCTGTTCCTCGGCTTCGGCAAGCGACGCCACGAGCTCGAAGGGGAGCATGCGGGCAAGCAGCGCGCGGCGCTGGAAGCTTATTCCAAGGGCTCGTTGACCGCGGCGCTCGCCATCACCGGGCTCGCCACCGCGGCGACGTACATCGCGTACACGCTCGATCGCACGACGCAGGCGTTCTTCCAGACGACCTGGCTGTGGCTGACCGCGCCCTTCGTCGTCTTCGGCATCGCGCGCTTCCTGATGCTCGTCTCGGGACACGCAGGACGCGGCCTCAAGAGCGAAAGCCCCACGCAGGAGATGCTCAGCGACGTCCCGTTCGTCCTGAACATCGTCGCGTGGTGCATCGTGGTCGTGGCGATCGTCTACCGCCTCCGCCCCGGCACCTGAGTCAGCTGCGTCGCGTCACCAGCGTCGGATGACGACGTTGTCGAACTGCGCGCGGACCGAGCCCTTGTCGGGACGCGACGTCTCGAAGGCACCGACGCGCAGGCTGGGGACCCCCGCGTCCCCGATGCCGACGCCACCGATGTTGTCGATGAGCGTGCCGTCGACATCGATGGTGGTCGCGTAGCTGCTAAGCCCGCCGTCGGCAGCGCGGGCGACGACGATGCGCGCGTGGTGCCAGAGGCTCTTGTCGTCCTTGACCGCAAAGTCCTTGGGGGCGATGCGTCCGAAGACGTTGCCGTCGTAGACCGCGAAGCCGTGCTCCTTGATGGCGCCGGCCGGGAACCCGAGCACGCTCAACGCCACATAAGGTAGCGATGCGGCGCCCACGACGCGGAAGTCGAGCTCCACCTCGTAGTGCTGGAAAGCGCTGGGTGAGCCGCCTCCCGCGAGGTCCTTCGTGACGTAGGCGGAGCGGCCGGCGTCGGCGACCTGCGTCAGCATCACGTCGAGCACGCTCGAAGGATGATCGACGCCGCCCTCGTCGCTGACCGAGACGGACGCGGCGTCGGTGTCGACGAGGCGCTTGTCGAACCCGTAGAGCGGCGCAGTGACGCCCTCGAAGTCGTCACAGAACAGGAGCGCTGCGGCGTCGATGGTCTGACAAGAGAACGGGCCCGTGAATGCGTCGACCATCGCCGGGGCGTCCGTGGAGCCGTCGTCGGCGCGGCGCGCATCGGGCGCCGTGGTGGAGGCCTCGAAGGTCGGCGGCACGGCCTCGTCGCTCGACGAGCAAGCCACGGCGATCGCGCTCGCGACCAGCAGCGTGCCGCCGGCGAACACGAGGAGACGATGCGCT
>JAYTOQ010000028.1:0-6514 GCA_043747665.1 Polyangiaceae bacterium
CGCGGTCGCGACGTTCGCGCCGCGTGCGGAACGCTGGCGGTGGCGTGAATCGGTCGCCGGCACACACGTCACCGGCTGTAGCTGGAGCGCGAACGGCCGGCGTAGCGAACGCGTTCGTTCGAACATCCGAGGAAGCGGCGCTCTTGGCCGCTGGAGCGCGTACGCTCTCGACGATGACCATCTCCAGCTTCGTTGTCGTCGGATTCGTCACGGCCGTCGGGCTCGCCGCGTGCACGCCCTCCACGGTGGACGACCATCCCGAGCTCACCGCCGGGTGCACCGATCGCACGAACAACATCTCGTGCGCGAGCTGTTGCAACACCGAGAACGCCTACCTCGTGAACAACGTGTGCACGTGCAAGGGCAAGGTCATGCCCAAGAAGTAGCCGTCGCTCCTTGCTCTTCCGAGCGCGCGTTCACTTCTCGAAGCAGTAGAGGTGATACGCCACATTGCACGCGCGCAGCGCGGCGTAGGTCCAGGAGCTCCCGGTCGCGCCGCTCGTTCCGACCTCGGCGGTATCGGCAGAGTTGATCGACGACCACTCGGTGCAGCGTGCCGCGTTCGCGGTGCCGTTGCCCTTCGTACCGGTCCACACGCCGAGCGGAGTCGGGATGGCCGCGCCGTTCGGCGCCTTGTCGAGCGGCGTCATCAGCGCTCCGGTCGTCAGCTCGGTAAGCCCGCCGAGGAGGTTCGCGCCGACGTACCACGGCCCGCCGCCGGCAAGCCTCGATGCTGCGGTCGCAGAGCCCGTGGAGAGCCACGCTATGAAAGTCCGTCCCGGAAAGGTCGCCAGCGCGGCCTCCTGGCATCGCGTGTCGCCCGCCGCGAAACCGCCCGTACCCGCGACGCCGTTCGCGTCGAGCCGACCGTTGAACGTCAACGGCGTCTCGAAAGCTTGCTTCGGGCCGGCGTCGACGGCGGCATCGAGCGCGGCGTCCGCGGCGTCACCGCTCGCAGGCGCGTCCGCGGCGACTGCGCCATCGACCGCCCCATCGCTGCTGGGGTTGCCGCCGGCCCCGTCGCCGGCGTGGTCGGCGCGCTCGTCCAGCGCGGCGAGTACGCGACCTCCAACGACGCCGGCGGGTGCGTGGGCAACGCCTGCACGCAGCGCGGTCTCGACGATCGCTCGAGCGCGTCGACCACGGCAGCCGCGTCGACGGGCTTCTTCATCGGCGGCGCGCTGTTGCTCGCGACCGGGGTCGTTCTCTACCTGACGGCGCCGTCATCGCCGTCATCGCCGTCGCCGGGCGCGCGCTCCGCCGCCGCGAGCTGGTGAGCCGCGGCTCGACCGCCGCTCAGGGACACGTCGCAGCGGAGACGCAGTCGTTGAGGCCGTTGCCGTTCGCGTTGCAACCGCCGCCGCCGCAGACCAGCGTGCATGGCTTGCCATCCGTGGGCTTCGTGGCATCGGTGGCCATGCATGCCGGCAAGCCGGCGATGGCGTCGCATTGCAGGCAGAGCGACGCGGCATCCTTCGCGCTGAGGTTCACCGAGACACACGCAGCAGCGAAGCTCGTGCAGTCGAGGCGGCAGGTGCCGCTACCGCACTCCACGCCCATCATCTGGCACGCGTGGACCTGCGTGCAGTCAATGAGACACGAGCTCGCGTTGGTGCACGACACCGTGCGCTGCGAGCACGCGTCGTCGTCGTCGCACGTGACGTGGCACGGCAGGCCGGCCGGACACGCGATCGGCTTCGGACAGATGTGCGTGCCGTCGCACAGGATGTTGCACGTCGTGCCGGTGCAGCTCGTGCACGCGGTCGGGCACGTGAAGGCCGAGCCGTCCGGCGCGGCGCTGTCGGCACCGAGCGCCGCGTCGCCGCCGCCGCCACCGCCTTCGCCACCGATGACGACGACGCCGCCCTCGTCCACCGTCGCGTTGCCGTCGCTGGCGTTGGCGTTGGCGTCGGTGCCGGGCGCTCCGCCATCGCCGGGTAGCAGGCCGGCGCCGACGCCGGTGAAGCCGCATGCCGCCAGCGCGGCTCCCATGCCGAGCACGACGTAGCCCGCGAGGAGCCTGGTGGTTCGCGCTCGGGCCATCTGGTCATCGTAACAGGTCGCCTGCGTCCAGCACGTCCCGCGCCCTGATGTTCGACCGCTGATGTTCGGCTAGAGTCGGGCGCGATGATTCCTCGAGCGGACGTCCTCATTGTCGGTGCCGGGCAAGGTGGCGCACACACGGCCATGGCGCTCAGGCAGCAGAAGTACGCCGGTTCCATCCTCATGATCGGCGCGGAGCCCTTTCTCCCGTACGAGAGACCCGCGCTCTCGAAGGAGTACCTTGCCGGCGACAAGGCCTTCGACGCGCTCTTGCTCCGTGCCGCCTCGTACTGGGAGGAGCGCAAGATCGATGTGCGGCTCGGCGTACGGGTCGTCGCCGTCGACGCCGTCGCTCACGAGGTGAAGCTCGAGGACGGCACGACGATCGGGTACGGCGCCCTGGTCTGGGCCGCGGGGGGCAAGGCGCGGCGGCTCGTGTGCGAGGGTCACGACCTCACGGGCATACACACGGTGCGCGATCGCCTCGACGTCGATCGCATGATCGCCGAGCTCGAGACCGCGAGCGAGGTGGTGGTGGTCGGCGGCGGCTACATCGGCCTCGAGGCCGCGTCGGTGCTCCGCAAGAAGGAGAAACGCGTCACCGTGCTCGAGGCCGAGTCGCGCGTCCTCGCGCGCGTCGCGGGTGAGGCGCTCTCGCGGTTCTTCGAGACCGAGCACCGCGCGCAGGGCGTCGACATACGCCTCGGCGCCAAGGTGGTGGCGCTCGTGGAGCGTGCCGGCAAGCCGGGTCAGGTCGGCGGCGTTCGTCTCGACAGCGGCGAGTCGATCGCGTCCGACCTCGTGATCGTCGGCATCGGCATCGACGCCGCCGTCGAGCCGCTCGCCGCTGCCGGCGCCGCGAGCGCGAACGGCGTGCTCGTCGATCTGCGCAGCAAAACGAGCCTGCCCGACGTCTATGCGGTGGGCGACTGCGCGGCGCATCCCAACGTGCACGCGAACGGCCGCGTGGTCCGCCTCGAGTCGATCCAGAACGCCAACGATCAGGCGATGATCGTCGCGAAGTCCATCGCCGGCTCGCTCGGCGCCGAGGATCGCTACGACGCGATCCCCTGGTTCTGGTCGAACCAGTACGACCTTCGGCTACAGACGGTCGGCCTGTCCACCGACCACGACGAGGTGGTGATCCGCGGCGCTCCCGAGTCGCGCAGCTTCTCGGTCGTGTACCTCCGGGCCGGGCGCGTCATCGCCCTCGACTGCGTCAACCACACGAAGGACTACGTCCAGGGCAAGGCGCTCATCGCCAAGGGCCACGAGGTCGATCGCGCGAAGCTCGCGCGGCCGGACGTGACGCTCAAGGAGCTGGTCTGACGACAGCTGCCGGGGCTCCGTTCGACGAGACGTTCGTGGTCGGCTTCTCGAGCGGTGCGTACTACGCGAGCTCGCTCGCTCTTCGCGGACACCGGCCACGGCCTCGACCGCGCCTTCATGGCGCACGGCCTCACGTGGCGCTGCGCTTGCTCACGCCTCGACCGGCGGGCGACGGCGCTCGTGGGGCCGCACGGCCCGCATCGAATCATGCGCCGCTGGCGCTGCGAGGCGGCTAACCCCGTGCTAGAGCTAACGGGTGCAACTCGTACCCTTCCAGTGCCGTTCCGCCGCTCTCGCAACGCTCGTCGCATTGTTGCTGGCTGGCGTTTACACCGCAGCCTGCGCCGGGGATTCTGTCACGGGGCCAACCACGCGCGAGCCCTTGGCCGCGGACGGCGGTGGCAGCGA
Organism: Polyangiaceae bacterium; assembly: GCA_043747665.1. GTDB lineage: Bacteria > Myxococcota_A > Polyangia > Polyangiales > Polyangiaceae > Labilithrix. Next base: position 3,781 of record JAYTOQ010000028.1, read on the forward strand.
CGCCAAGGCATGCGTGCCCGGCGCTTCGATTGCGTGTACGGGGCAATCCGGGTGCCCGAGCAGCCAGGTGTGCTCGGCGGATGGCACCGCTCTTGGGCCGTGCACGTGCACGGTCGGTTCGGGCGACGGCGGCCAGCCGGGAATGGACGCAGCGCCGACCGATTCAGGAGACGCCGGCCTCAGCTCGACGCTCGGCGCCGTTCACCTGACCTGGATCCTGAAAGGCGCGACCACGGGCAACACGCTCACTTGCGCCCAGGTAACGAATCAGACTGGCGTCGAGCTGCTCTTGACCGCCAGCGGCGGGGCGCAGTCACCGGTCAAGCGGACCTTCCCCTGCGTCGGCAATGAAGGCGATCTCGTGGCGGTGCCGGTCGGAACGTACACCGCTGTCGCCGACATGCTGAACGCGATGAGCCAATCGCTCGGAAGCTCCCCCGCTACGCCGGTGACCGTTGCTTCGAGCCCGTGCGACAATGTCGTCTCGAACGAGTGCGTGCGGAATCTGACGACGACGATCCTGATCGACGGCATGTGACGAGCTGCGAAGCCGATCCGCCCAAGTAGACGAAGAAAGATCCGCGGCGCCGGATGCTGCTTCGGCGACTCACGTGAAGGCCGCACCTCTCCGGCCCGGTCTCGGCGCCGCGTTCCTGCTCTCGACGTCGGTGGCTTCGGCTTCGGCGTCGTCGAAGGTGCCGGTGTCCTTCGACCCGACGCTCGGAGCGAAGCCAGCCCGGACCCAGCAGAAGTTGGCCGCGCTCGAGGCGAAGCTGCCCGCGACCTTCGCGCTCTCGCCGGCGCTGACGAGCGTGAAGACCGACGCGCTCACGCTGACGTTCTTTCCCAAGACGGTGGCGCAGCTGCAGCGCGCCAAGTCCGCGTCGGGCATGATGAGGTGGCCGACCGCCGCCGCCGTCCTGTGCCCGAAGCACGCCGCGCCGAACGGCCTCTTGCCGGCCGACTTCGTGCCCACGAATCGCCGCGGTCCCATCGACGCGCAGATCGCCAAGGCGCATGCAAGATACACGCAAATCATGTCGGCGCTGACGGCGCAGGCGACCTGCTTCGACGCCGGCATTTCGCGCCGCGCTGACCGATCAGATCGGCGATCTGGATGCGGAGCTGACCGCCCTCTTCGCGCACCTCGACGTGCTGGGCCGCAGCCGATCTCGCGACCGCGCAGCACGAGCTCGTCTGCATGAGCGCACACTCCGGGACTCGCGCTGCGCTGCCGTTTCCTTCGCTGAAGCGTCCCGAGCGCAAGGCGATCGCGTTCTGGTCGGGCGGCGTCTACTGGCGCATACGCGGAGGCGGCTCGATGCCGACCGGCTCGATGCAGAAGGCGCGCACGTACCTCTTGCAGCGCCCCTTCCAGCGGATCGCGGAGCTGACCGGCGGCACTGCCGTTCGCAACGACGTCGGGACCGCCATCTACCTCGACATCTTCGTGGCCGGGGCGCTCAGTCTCTTGCGGCGTTGAGCTCGAGGTACGTGTCGCCGTACGGCGAGGGCGTCTTGATGAGGATGGTCGCGCGACCGTTACCCGTGTCGGTAAACGAGTAGTCGGCCTCCTGCGCGATCGCCGTATCGCATGCGTGGTCGAGCGTGAGCGCAGGTCCGCTCGCCGCGAACCCGCCCTGCGAGACGCTGTCCGCGCCTTGTGCCTGCGGACCGGCGGCGCTCGAAATCAGGAAGTCGGCCTTCAGATGGAGGCGGTAATTCGTACCGCTGAAGATCGCCCACGCGTTGACCTTCCCGGACGAGGCACGCGGATCGACGAGGCCTGCCGTGCCACTCGGCAGGTACACCCGCGCGGCGTCGACGCGGTAGCTCCCCGCCAGCGCCCCGCCGGTCATCGCCGGCGGCACGTCGACGGGCGCGGCGTAGACGACGAACGCGGGGGTGACGTCCACCACGCCGGTGAGCTCCGCGAGCTTGCAGTCGTTCTTCGGCGGCGGCGGCGCGCTGTCATGCGCGTCGTTTCCGCCCTCGACGGCGGCGACACCAGCATCCGGCGCGGGCGCGGGCGCGGGAACAGTGGGAGCCACGGCCGTGTCGACTGGCGGCGCGCCGCCGGTGCCGCTCGCCGAGCACGCGATCAGCACGACGGGAACGACGAGCGCGACGAGGGATGCGGGGCGAAGAGAGCGCGTGACGAACATGCGTGCTGCTTCCCGCGTCTGACGGCGAGGGGCAACGACCCCTACGTCTCGTTGCTGTCTCTTACAGTGTAAAGTGCCTAACCCCTCGTCTTCGTTGAGACCCCCGTTCCCGAGGGCCTCGCCTGTTTGTTCCGCGTTCAGGTGACGACTTGTGCACGTAAATCATAGGTGATCGCGCGGCGAATCGCTTGCTATGCTCGGAGTCGTAGCGCGGTGAGCGCCGGGGCGAGGGTGGGAATGTTAAAGTACTCGTTGCGTCGCGGCCGACCGGCGGACGCCCGCATCGTGCGAAAGCTATTCCTCGCGATCGTCGTCGAGCACGGCCTCGTCGCCGTCGAAGCGCCGCACCTCGACGTCGACCTCGCTACCTTCGGCGAGCGAGAGCACGGGAGAGATGACTTCGTCGTGGTGTCCGGCGGCAAGGTCGTCGGCTTCGCCATCGTGGTTGCTGCGCTGGCCGGTCGAGGCGGCGAGCTGCTCAAGCTCTTCGTGCGGCGATCGCACCGCGGTCGTGGCGTCGGCACGATGCTCCTCGAACGCGCGACTCAGGCGGCGAAGACGCGCGGACA
>JAYTOQ010000029.1:0-3433 GCA_043747665.1 Polyangiaceae bacterium
GAACATTACTTTTCCCACAGGGGGGGTCAAGCGTCGTCGGGCGTCATCGGCATGACGCAAGCCGAATTGATCTCGTCGCGATCGTCATGGCAGCAACGCTTTCGAACCTCGCGAGGGGTCGGAATCGCGGCACGGACGCTGCAGACCGGTCGGTTCATGAGCTCCAAGAAGAACGCCACCGCCCCCGACTTCGACGTCCTCGACGGCGAGCTGGCGCGCTGGCTCCGTGCACGCGTCGCGCAGCGGGCCATGTGCGATCGCGACGATTCTCCGCTCGACAACGTCGCGATGGCGCTCCGGAAACTCCGCGCGACGCTCTCGATGACGGTGAGCAACACGAGCGACCCGACCGTGAATGACGCCCCGATGCAGGCGGTCGCGGTGCGGACCTACCGCTGGTCGATCCGCATGGCGCGCGAGCTCTGCGCGATCGAGGAGCTCGGGCTGGACGTGCTCACCGAGTGGACGCGCTTCGAGGCGTTCGCGCCGTTCGCCCTCGCGTTCTTCCACAGCCTCCTCGGCACGCCGCTCACGGAGGCCGCCAACGACATGGCGGTGGCCCGCCTCCGCCGCGACATCGACGCCGTGCTGTCGCCCTTCCTCATCGCCATGACGTCGTCATCGATGGCCGCCTGAAGGACTAGAAAGTAGCGGTCATCACGACACCGGCCGCGCGTCCTTGGCAGCGTCGGAGCGAGCCGCGTCGCCTTCGTCCCCGGCCACAACAGCCACGTCGAGATGGCCGCGCCGCCCAGTATGCCGCCACTCACGAGCAACGTCGTTCCGAGGAGCGAGCGCGTCGTCACCCCGTCGCTTGGCTTCGATGGCGAGGTCCGGAGCAGCCGCAGGAGCGGGCGGCACGCTCTCGTCGGCCAGGGCCGCGCGTGGGATGAACGCCACCGCGACCGTCATCACGAAGGCCACAACGCTCGCCAGAGCGCGGTAACGGACCACCACCATGATTCCATGTTAGCGCGCCGACCCTGGGTCGAACGCCCGCCCGAGTGTCATCGACAAAAAGAAAATGCCCCCGGAGGAGAGGCGTCCTCCGAGGGCGGTACTGCTCACATCCCCGGGAAGGGATTCGCTCAATCGTCGTCGTCATCGTCGGGCTCGGCGTACTCGTCGACGGTGTCGTCGAAGAGCAAGTCGGAGCCGTGAAACGTCGTGTCTTGCATCAGATCGTCCAGCGAGAACCCGCACTTCATGTCGGGTCGGATCGTCTCGCGCTCGAACTCTTCGATGCTTCGGTAGCTCTTCGGAACGCCCATCTCTCAATAACCTCCGCGCAAATCACAAGGAAGCAGTGCCCAGATCTTCATGAGGAGGCGTGCGGCGAGCGGCTGCGACGCTCGTCGAGCCGGATGACCGGCGCTGCGCCGGCTTGCATCGGACGCGTCCGAAAGAAGGAAGCGGCCATGATCCGATCGACGCTCGCGTCGTCGCGATCCAGAGCCCCCAGCACCTTCGTCAACGCGTCCTTCATCGTCGCTCCCTCGGTCGTCGGCTCGCATTCACCGGTCGGTGACTACGTTTGCCTACATCTGGTCACACCATACGCCACTGGTGTTCCGGGTCAAAAAAGCGCTGCTGTTTTCCATCGCGCGTGATCGTGCTCACGCGCTCGCGCGCACCACCGTTGCGGCGGCATGTCCATCGGGTCTACACACGGACTGCCGATGGCGACTGCTCCGAACCGTGCGCGCGTGACGTGCGTCGTCAATCAGAAGGGCGGCGTGGGAAAGACCACCACCGCCGTCAACCTCGCCGCGAGCGTCGCGGCCGCCGAGAAGCGCACGCTCCTCGTCGACATGGATCCGCAGGGCAACGCGAGCTCGGGCTGCGGTGTTCGCCCAGGGACGCGCGAGCGAACCATCTACGACGTGCTCATCGGCGCGGTCGGCATGGACGAGGTGCTCTGCGAGACCGAGGTCCCGCGCCTCATCGTCGCGCCAGCCACGCAGGACCTGGTCGCCGCGGAGATCGAGCTCGTCGATGATCCGAAGCGCGCGCTGAAGTTGAAGAACGCGCTCGCGCCGCTCCTCTCGCGCTTCGATCACGTGTTCATCGACTGCCCGCCGTCGCTGGGCCTGCTCACGGTGAACGCGCTTGCTGCCGCCGACGCGGTGCTCGTGCCGCTGCAGTGCGAGTACTACGCGCTCGAGGGCCTCACGCATCTCATGGCGACCATCGATCGCGTGAAGAACGGCATGAACCCGGGCCTCGAGGTGGAGGGCGTCGTGCTCACCATGTTCGACCCGCGGAACAACCTCGCGCACCAGGTCGCCGAGGAAGTGAAGAAGCACTTTTACGTCTTCGACAGCGTCATCCCGCGCAACGTCCGCCTCTCGGAGGCGCCGTCGCACGGCAAGCCCGCGCTCCTCTACGATGTGCAATCGAAGGGCGCGCAGGGCTACCTCTCGCTCGCGCGCGAGCTGCTCGTGAAGCATGCGAGCGCCAGCGCCGGTACGTCGCCCGCGAAGATCAAGAAGAAGGCGGCGGGGGCGCGGTCGTGAGCTCGCCGGTCAACGACTCGAAGCGCCGCGCGCTCGGTCGTGGGCTCGATGCGCTGCTGCCGGCGGCGCGCGAGCAGGCGTCCTCGCAGTACGGCGACAAGAGCGTCTTCTCGTGCGCGCTCGAGAAGCTGACGCCGCAGAAGGGGCAGCCGCGCCAGCACTTCGCGAAGGACAAGATCGACGAGCTCGCGGCATCGATCAAGGAGCACGGCCTGCTCGAGCCGATCGTGGTGCGGCGCGTGCCCGGCCAGGACAAGCTCGAGATCATCGCCGGCGAGCGCCGCTGGCGCGCGTCGCAGAAGGCGGGGCTCCGCGAGGTGCTCGTCGTCGTGAAGGACGTGTCGCCGAAGACGGCCTTCGAGCTCGCCCTCATCGAGAACGTGCAGCGCGAGGATCTCAACCCGGTGGAGCTCGCCGAGGCGCTCGACCGCCTCGTGAAGGAACACCACTACACTCAGGAGACGCTCGCCGAGCGGCTCGGCAAGGACCGCACGACGGTCGCGAACTCGCTGCGCCTCCTGAAGCTCCCGGCCAGCGTGCGCACGCGTGTCATCACCGGCGAGCTGAGCGAAGGGCACGCTCGCGCTCTGCTGGGAGCGCCCGACGCGAGCAAGATCGAGGAGCTCGCCGAGAAGTGCGTCCGCGGGCGGCTGAGCGTGCGCGCCGCCGAGGCGCTCGTGCGTGGCGCGAAGGCGAAGTCGGCCGCGGGCAGGCCCGGCGCCAAGGCGCTGCCCGGCAAATCGGCGTCGCTTCGTGATCTAGAGAATCGCCTTACCAAGGCCGCGGGCACCAAGGTCGTGGTCAAGGACCACGGCAACAAGGGCGAGGTGGTCATTCCTTACGAGGACCTCGACCATCTCGATCGCATCCTCGCTCGCGTCTTCAAGATGGGCTGAGCCGGTCGCGCGCGGAGCCGC
>JAYTOQ010000030.1:0-3926 GCA_043747665.1 Polyangiaceae bacterium
GGCTCGACCTTCACACGGTGCGCGACGTCACCAGCTGCCAGGGCGCCGACACGTGCAACCTCGCGGTCACCTCTTCGCGCGCGGTCGCGGCGGCGATCACAGCGCGGCTCGAGGCCGACGGCCTCGGCGCGATCGGCGATGCCGCGAAGACGCTCATCAAGATCAGCGGCTGCCCGAACTCGTGCGGCCAGCACCACATCGCCGACCTCGGCTTCCACGGCGGCGCGAAGAACACCGGGGACGGCCCGGTGCCGGTCTACCAGCTCCATCTCGGCGGCGGTGTCGACGAGCGCGGCGCTCGGTTCGGGCGCCAGGTGGTGAAGATCATCGCACGACGGGTCCCGGACGCCGTCGTGCGGCTCCTCCACTTCTACGAGGCGGAGCGCACCGCCGGCGAGACCCCGATGGCGTTCTTCGAGCGCATCGACGGCAAGCGCGTGGTCGCGGCGCTCGGTGACGTGATCACCGCCGCGACGAAGCCCGACGAGCGCGCGGACATCGGCGAGACGGCGGGCTTTCTCATCCATTCCGGCGAAGGCGAGTGTGCTGCGTGAGCTCGCCGGGCGACGCGCTGGATCTGGCGCGCGAGAACGCGCGGCTCGAGCACGCCAGCCCGGAGGAGCGCCTCGCGTTCGCCGCCGAGACGTTCGGTGACGACCTGCTCTTCACCTCGTCGTTCGGGGCGCAGAGCGGCGTGCTCCTCCATCTGTGGAGCACCGTCTGCCGGCGCCTGCCGTGACGTTCATCGACACCGGATTTCTATTCTCCGAGACGCTCCTCTATCGCGATGCCCTGGTCGCCAAGCTCGGGTTGAGCTTGCGCGTGCTGCACCCCGACATCGCGCGCGACAAGTTCGACGCCGACTACGGCACCGACATCCAGAAGGCGGCCCCCGACTTCTGCTGCGGCGTGAACAAGGTCGCGCCGATCTCGGCGCTCAAGGAGAGCGCGCGCGGCTGGGTCTCCGGGCTCCGGCGCGATCAGAGCCGCACGCGGTCCGACGTGGCGATCCTCGAGACTGACGAGCATCTCGTTCGCGTCCATCCCGTCGCCACGCTCACCGCCGCCGACGTCGCGGCGTACCTCGCGCGTCACGGCATCGCCGAGCATCCGCTGGTCGCGCGCCGCTACCTGTCGATCGGCTGCGCGCCGTGCACGCGCGCCGTGGCCGAGGGCGAGGACGAGCGCGCCGGCCGCTGGGACGGCTCCGCCAAGACAGAGTGCGGGCTGCACGCGCGCGGCTCGCGGCAAGGGCTCGCGACATGACGGGCGTGAGCCGGCGCGCGTTCCTGGGGAGCGCCCTGGCGGCGGCCGCCACCGTCGCGGCCGGGGTCGCGGTCGGTCGCAGGAGCGATGCGTCGCAGGCCCTGCGCGTCGGGGTGATGGCAAACCTCACGCACGCGCCCATGCTCGCGGGCCTCGGCTCCGGTCGCATGGCGCAGGCGCTCGCGCCGGTGAGCATCGAGGCGCGCGTCTTCCGGGCCGGCCCGCGCGTCACCGAGGCTCTCATCGGCGATGCCATCGACGTCGGCACCACGGGGCCTGCGCCGGCCGTCGTTCATCATGCGCGCCACTCGTCGGGCGGACGCGGCGGCCTGCGCATCCTGGGCGGCTGCTCCTCCGGCGGCGCGTCCCTAGTCGTCACGAAGCGGTCTCGGATCTCCGCCGCCGAGCATCTCCACGGCAAGAGCCTCGCGGTCACGCAGATCGGCACGACGCAGGACCTCGCGCTCCGCAGCTACCTCACCGACCATGCTCTCAGGGACACCACCGCCGGAGGCGACGTGCGCGTGATCGCCGTCGCCGGCGCCACCATCCTCGCGCAGATGAAGAGCGGCGAGCTCGACGGTGCATGGCTGCCCGAGCCATGGGCGACTTGCGTCGTGCGCGAGCTCGACGCATTACGCTTCATCGACGAGCGCGATCTCTGGCCGGAGCGTCGCTTCTCGACCGCGGTGCTCGTCGCGCGCGCCGATCGCGCCGCGGACGTCGCGGTAAAGCGCCTTGCCGTCGCCCTCGAGGACGAGGTCGCGCGCGCGCTTCGCGATCCGAAGGCGACCTGCAACGAGGCCTACGCGGAGCTGGCACGTCGCATCGGGAACCCTGGAAAAACGGCGGATTTCGACGCGGCTTGGGCCTTCGTCGACTTCACGACCGATCCCGTGCGCTCGAGCGTCGAGGAGCTCGGCCGCCGTGCGAAGCGCCTCAAAATCATTCCCGCGTCCACGGGCATCGACGGCCTCTTCCTCTGAGAGCTGTCTCGAGCGCGTGATTGGCAAGGGTGCGATGGGGATCGTCTGCGAGGCGAGCGACACCATGCTCGGCCGCAAGGTCGCGGTGAAGGTGATCCTCCCCAAGCTCCTCGCGGATGATCGACGGCGGCGCCGCTCCGAGCGCGAGGCCCGCGCCGCAGCGGTAATGACGTCGAGCGCCACCGCGATCGCTGCTCGTGCTGCTAAGCCGCGTTTGAGGGCGCGCGACGTGCGAGGGGCGCCGACGCGAGCCATGCCTCGATGTCGACGAGCGCCCGCTCCGACATGCACTGATAGCGATCGCGCTTCTTGAGGCGGCGATTCTCCGCCGGAGGCATGCACGCCCACGTGATGTTCGACGGCTGGAAGCGCTCGTTCGGGCGCATGAGGTGCGTGCGGATGCCTCCGAGGGCGGTGGTCTCCGGCGGCGGCGTCAGCGGGTGCCCACCGAGCGACTGCGCAAGCAGGATGGCGCACACGAGCCCGCCGGCGCAGCTCTCGACGTAGCCTTCGACACCGGTGATCTGCCCCGCGAGGAACACGTTCGGTCGCGCGCGCATCTGCATGCGCTCGTCGAGGAGCTTCGGGGCATCGACGAACGTGTTGCGATGCACGCCGCCGTAGCGGAGGAACTCCGCCTCCTCGAGGCCGGGGATCATGCGCAACACCCGGGCCTGGTCGCCCCACGTCATGCGCGTCTGGAAGCCGACGAGGTTGTATGCCGTGGCCGCCTGATCCTCGGCGCGGAGCTGGACGACGGCATACGGACGCCGGCCGGTGCGCGGATTGGTGAGACCGACGGGCTTCATCGGTCCGAACGCGAGGGTCATCTCGCCGCGTGTGGCCATGACCTCGACGGGCAAGCAGCCCTCGAAGTAGCGGACCTCCTCGAACGAGCGCGGCTCCACCTTCTGCGATGCGACGATGGCGGCGACGAACGCCTTGTAGCCGGCCTCGTCGAACGGGCAGTTGATGTACGCCTCGTCACCGAGCGCCTCGGCGTCGCGCGCGTCGCGCTGACCGGTGCCGGCGGCCTCCGCTCGCCCAGCCGCGGTCTCGTCGATGGGCGCGCCCTTGCCCCATCGCGACTGGCGGAAAATCTTCTCCTCGTCGATGGAATCGGCGCTGACGATCGGCGCGATGGCGTCGTAGTACGCGAGGTGCTGCGCGCCGACCGCCGCGGCGATGTCCGCCGCGAGATCGTCGCCGGTGAGCGGGCCCGTCGCGAGAATCACGGGGTGCTCGGCCGTGGCTTGAGGAATGGCGCGCACGATCTCGTTGCGGACGTGGATGCGCGGATGCGCGGCGATGCGCGCGGTGACCTCCTTCGCGAAGACTTCGCGATCGACGGCGAGCGCGCCGCCCGCGGGGACCTTCGCCACCTCGGCCGCCTCCATCACGAGCGAACCACAGCGACGGAGCTCCTCCTTCAGGAGACCGACCGCGTTGACGAGCGCCGCTCCGCGCATCGAGTTCGAGCAGACCAGCTCGCAGAGGTCGTCGCTGTTCTGAGCAGGTGTGCGCGCGTGAGGCTTCTGCTCGACGAGCTCGACGTCGATCCCTCGTTCGGCGAGCTGAAATGCCGCTTCGCAGCCGGCGAGGCCCGCGCCTACCACAGTCACCTTCAACGGCATGGTCGCGTGCTTAGCCCTGCCCTGCCATGTGGACAAGCCC
>JAYTOQ010000031.1:0-4333 GCA_043747665.1 Polyangiaceae bacterium
TGTCCGCGCGCGGCGTCGCGCTACCGCCGGGCACGCATCACGTGTCGGTCGAGGCGCCGGGGCACTTGCCCTGGGACAAGGTCGTCGAAGCGCGTGAGGGTGCGGGATCGGTACGCCTCGACGTGAAGCTCGTGCCGGTCCCGGATTGAGCCTCGAAGCGCTGCGCCGAAGCGCGGGCTACTTGCGGCGGCGGCGGATGACCGCTGCGCCGAGCGCGACGCCGACGACGAGGAGCATCTCACCGGCTGGCGCGGGCCCTCCGGGCGCGGCGCTGCAGCCGGCGGCGGCCTTCTTCTTCTTCTTGGGCGCGGCGGCGTCGGCGTAGTCGTCGCCGGCGCTGGGGTCCTCGCCGGCCGTCGGGTCCTCGCTCGGGAGCTGGTCTGAGTGCGGGTCGGCCATCGCGGGGTCGGTGGTCGCGGAGCCGGCGTCGTCGTCCGCCGCGGATGCGTCCGGCGCGATCGCGTCGCCCGCGCCGCCGTCGGTCGGAGACGTGGTGCCGTCGCCCGCCGTCTCTGTGATGGTGCCGCTGGGCGCGCCGCCGTCGTAGCTGTGCTTCGTGCAGCCCGCCGCCGATTCGCTGCACGAGTGCATCGTCTCGACGCCGAGCGTCGTGAGCCAGTCGCCGATCTTGAACCGAGACATGGCGTCGACGCGCGTGTGATGGATCGTGACGGGCAGCTTGGCGTACGCGTACGTGCTGTAGTTCGCAGTGACGCCGGCGACTGCCACCGCGCCGCCGCGGAAGACTGGCGAGCCGAGGTCGGCCTTGCAGAGATGGAGGTCGGTGGTGCGCCAGCCGGCGCCCGCCGTGACGACGTACGACGACGCAAGCCGCGACACGAGCGCCGGCGATTTCTCATAGGCGCTGCCGATGTGGGTCACGCTGTTCGGAGGAACGGCGATCGACTTGAGCGCCTTGGGGCCTGCGCTCGGCTTGGCCTCGAGGGTGCTGCAGCCGCTCGTGACGACGAGCAGCGGATCGGCGACGCCGACGGGATCGAGATCGACGGGGATGCTGGGGACGGTGTCGAGGTCGGCCGAGAGCACGATGACGGCGATGTCGGGCGCGTCGCTCGCGGCGAGGCGGTTCGGGCCGCACGCGTCGTCGGTGCACTTGGTGACGAACGACGGATGGATCTTGATCGCGGCGATGGTGACGTCACGCGAGGCGCTGCCGCCGTCCTTCGCGGTCTTGGTGCCCGCGTCGCCGCTCGCTGCGGTGCCCGCGTCGTGGTTCGCGGGTGCGTCCGGAGCGCCGGCGTCGGAGGGGGCGTCCGGCACGACGGCCTGGGCCGCGGCGGCGCTCGTGAACTTCAGGACCTTGCCGGCAGCGAAGGCTTCCTTGCCCGCGAGGCATCCGGCGGAGACGAGGAGCTGTCGCGGGCCGACCTTGGCGGCGGTGCATCCGCCCTCGAGCACGAGCGTGCTCTTCAGGAGCGACGAGATGTCGGCGTTCGAGGTGATGGCGTCCGGCGAGCTGGCGGCCTGGTCGGTCTGGGCAACCGAGCAACCGACGGCTCCGGCCGCGGCCAAGATTCCGACGCCCAACGAGATTCGAATAAGGGCCCTGGGCTGCATGATCGATGTGTGTGCAACTCTTACTCCAACGAGCGCGCGTATGAATTCGTGGTCATTTCGTGCACTTGAAAGGTGCGTCGTGGATCGGAGCTACCCCACATGTGGGGCCGCCCCCACCGGATCTTGCGTGCGTCGACCCCCGGAGAACTGCGGTAGAACCTAGCGGGCGCGGCGGTTCTGCTTGCAATTCCTGGGGGTTTTGGCATCTTGCGCCCCCCTATGTCGAACCGCGCGATCTGGAGCATGAGGAAGAAGCACGAGTGGCTGGCGACCCCGCTGAAGAAGAAGCGGGTCAAGAAGGCCACGCGCCTTCGTTGCGGGCTCCAGGACGCGATGGACCGCAAGGCGGCGAAGGCCGGCGACGCGACCAGCTAGTCTGGTTTCGCTCGTGAACGCTCCGCGGTCAGCAGCCTGACGCGGACCCGGAATCGTTAGCGGATGCCCAGGTCATCGTGCGCGTCGTGCGCGCGAGGCCGAGTGATCCATCATGCGCAACGACGATGAGCCCGCCGGTCTGAGCGGTCCGTCGTTGCATGAGCGTGATCGAGTCGTGTGAGCTCTGCGCCGCCGTCTTCGCCGTGAGCGTGAGCGTGCCATCTCCGAGCGCGCGCATCCCGTCGACCGCGGTCTTCGCGACGCAGACGCGGATCATCGCCTCGCCGTGCCCGGTGGTGGAGCATGCGCCGGCCTCGTCGTCGGCGTAGGTGCCCGCGCCGATGATCGGCGAATCGCCGACGCGTCCCGCGAGCTTGTTCACCATGCCGCCGGTGCTCGTCGCGGCGGCGACGTGGCCGTTCACGTCGCGAGCGACGGCGCCGACGGTGCCGCCGGCCCAGCCTTCGGTCGCGCCCGTCGTGCGCGCCGCTTCCCACTTCGTGCGCGCGGCGTCGGTGATCATCGACGCCTCGTCAGCGGGAACGAAGCCGTGCGCGATGGCGAAGCGCGCGGCGCCTTCGGCAGCGAGGAGGACATGAGGCGTCGCGTCCATCACGCGCCGCGCGATGGCGATCGGATGCTCGAAGGCGCGAAGCGCGCAGACCCCTCCCGCCCGGAGCTCGCGACCGTCCATGATTGATGCATCGAGCGCGAGGTGACCGTCGGAGTCGAGGCACGCGCCCGTGCCGGCATTGAAGAGCGGATCGCTCTCCAGGACCTCGACCGCGCGCTGGACGGCGTCGAGCGCGCTGCCGCCCGCGGCGAGCACCTTCGCGCCCTCCGCAACGGCGCGCTCGCAGCCAGCCACGTGGCCGCCGACCGACGCGGGACTCACGTCGCCGGCGCCACCGTGAACGAGGATCGACCAGCGGGCCGGGCCGGTGCCCCAGCTTGCTCCAACGTCAGCCGGCGTGACCATGTCGCGCACGATAGCCGAGAAGCGCGGTGCCCAGCAGCACCGCCGGCGGGAGCATGGCAAGCGAAGCCGGAGCGATGCGCGCGCCCGCGGCCTGGAACGCCACGAGCGTCAGCAGCGCACAGGCGAACACCTGAATCGCGGCGGCTGCGCGGCGGCGTCTCCTCCCGCGACGATGGAGGAGGCTGACGCGCAAGACGGCGCGCGCGGCGACGAGCGAGAGCGCGATGCCGGCCATGGCCGTGGCGAACGCGGCAGCGCTCCGGGCATGGCGAGGGAGCTCGTCGTCGGCGCTCGTGCGGCGACCGGCCATGGGGTGCGGCTCGCCGTCGTCGGTGACGCGAACGCCCAGCGTGGGGCTGGTGAACGCGCCGTCGGCGTAGACGAACGCGTCGCCGCGAGGCGCGCGCGGATAGAAGCCGGACACGTCGATGATCGAGCTGAGGCCGATCGCGATCCCGATCAGCAACGACGGCAGGGCCGCGCCGAGCGCTGCTGCGCGGGCCGTCTGTCCCGGCGATCGACCGAGCGCCTCGAGCGCGCGTGTCTCGTCACGGACGCGCGCGGTGCCGAGCGCGAGCGCAGCGCCGATGGCGCTGCAGAGCGGCGCGAGCGGGAGCGTTCGGCCTGCCCGAACCGACACGGTGAGCTGGCCCTCGTCGCTCGCGGCCGTGACCAACCACACGACGGCGATCCCGATGAGGGTCGCGACGAGCGCGCGCAGGAAGGTGCGGAGGTCCCAGGCGGTCATGTCGGAAGTTGGCCCGAGCCTACCCGATTCGATACCCAAGGCGGAACGCCATGGCTGGATCGAAGCTTCGTGATCGAGACGTGGTCACCCTGCCTATGGTGCTCGCGCTTGCAGCGCTCGCGAGCATCGGCTGCTCGGGCAAGGACCCGTATCGTCCCGGCGAGTCGATCGGCATGTTCCACGTTTCGGGCAAGCTCGTCGCGACGTCGTGCGGAGCGACGCCGGATCCGTGGGCGTTCGAAGTACGGCTCCGTCACGACGCGACGACGCTCTACTGGGTGCAGGGCGATGCACCGGTCTCGGGGTTGCTCGATGCGACGGCCAAGGCCGTGCTCACGTCAAGCGCCACGCTGACGCCGCGCGCGGCGACCGCGAACGTCGCGGGCTGCACGATGGCGCGCACCGACACTGTGGAGCTCGTTCTCGCGCCCGTGTCGTCGCCGGTGACGGTCACTGCCGCGAGCGAGGTCACAGCCGCCACGAGCTTCACGGGCTCGCTGAAGTATCGCTTCGCAGCGAGCGAGGGCTCGCTCTGCGATGACCAGCTCTCCGACAACGGCGGGCAGTACGCGCGACTGCCGTGCGACGTGCAATACGAGCTCGCGGGCGCACGCACCGGCGATGCGCGGTGACCGTGCGTCGCGCAGTGCGTT
>JAYTOQ010000032.1:0-6036 GCA_043747665.1 Polyangiaceae bacterium
AAGGCGGTCGCCGACGGCAGCGAGAAGGTGCGCGTCGACGTGCTCGCCTCGTGCGGCCTCAAGGACGTGAGCGTACGCGAGGTCGGCGACGGCGCGCTGCGAGCGCTCCTCGCGATGCGGAAGATCCTCGGGATGAGCGACGGAGCTGGAGGAGGTAACGCGTGACGGGAGCCCTCCGCGCCCGGCGGATCGAGTCCGTCGTCGAGGCGGTCGGCGATACGCCGCTGCTACGCCTGCGCGTGGTCACCAAGGACGCGCCCGACGTGCCGGTCTACGCCAAGCTCGAGTTCGAGAACCCAGGCGGGAGCGTGAAGGACCGGGCAGCTCTCCGTATGATCCAGGACGCGCTGAAGGACGGCCGGCTCCGCCGCGGCAAGACCCTCATCGACTCGACGAGCGGCAACACGGGCGTCGCGTACTCGCTTTTCGGCGCCGCGCTCGGCATCCCGGTGAAGCTCGTGATGCCGTCGAACGTGTCGAAGGCGCGAAAGGACATCGCGCGCGCGTTCGGCACCGAGATCATCTTCTCCGATCCCCTCGAGGGCTCCGACGGCGCCATGGCGATCGCGAAGAAGATGGCGGCCGAGGATCCGGACACGCTGTTCTACCCCGACCAGTATTCGAACCCGGGCAACCCGCTCGCGCACTATCACGGCACCGGCGTCGAGATCCTGCGCGACATCGGCGACCAGATCACGCACTTCGTCGCAGGGCTCGGTACGAGCGGGACGATGATGGGTACGTCGCGCCGTCTCAGGGAGCACCATCGTCCGATCCGCTGCATCGCCGTCGAGCCGGACTCGCCGATGCACGGCCTCGAGGGCCTCAAGCACATGGCGTCGAGCATCGTTCCCGCCATCTACGACCCGAAGGCGCACGACGAGCTCTATCCGGTCAAGACCGAGGACGGATGGGACATGGCCGATCGGCTCGCGCGCGAGGAGGGCCTCCAGGTCGGTCACTCGTCGGGCGCGAACCTCTTCTGCGCCGTGAAGATCGCCGAGAAGCTGCAGCGCGAAGGGACGCCGGGCTGCATAGTCGCCATCGCCTGCGATCGCGGAGACCGCTATTTTTCCCCGATGAAATGGGAGAAACGGTACGTGTATTGAGATGGACGAACGCAAGCACCCCTGGGTGAAGGGCAATCTCACCATCACGAGCGCGGTCGTCGCGCGCGTCGACGACGAGGCACGCACCGCGTTCGAACGTGACGAGGAGAGCTGTGGTCTCCTCGTCGGTCCCGTCGAGGAGCCGCTCGCGGTCGACACCATCGTGCCGATGGAGAACCGCGCCAACAAGCTGCACGTGCTCGACCCCGACACGTATCCGCGCACGGGGCGCATGTACTTCGATCTCGATCCCCTGAAGTTCGAGCGCTTCGTGCGCGAAGGCGAGGGGAGCGGGCGTCCGGTCAAGGTGCTCTACCACTCGCATCTCGACGTGGGCGCGTATTTTTCGGACACCGACGCGCAGGCCGCCACCATGGGCGGCGACGTGCCGTCGTACGACCTCGCGTACCTCGTCACGAGCGTGCGCGCCGGCGTCGTCGACGACCGCAAGCTGTTCGTGTGGGACGCGGAGCGGCGGAGCTTCGTCGAGGCGCCTCTCACCATCGTGTGAGACCACCGTGCTACGTTTCGAGGGGTGTCGCGCCTCGCTCCTCGCCACGTCGCCGCGTCGCTCGCGCTGCTCGCGGTCGTCGCTGCGGCGGGCCCCGCGCGCGCTGACGCTCGCGAGGTCGCCGACCGAGTCGTCGAGCAGTGGCGGACCGCGGGCGGGCACGTGACGGCATTGCCGACGCGCTTTCTCTTCGACGACGAGACGGTGGTGATCCCGGTGCCTGCCGACGAGTCTACGGGCTGCACGCACGTCGCGCTCATCGGGGCTCGCGGGCTCAGCTTTCGCGCGCGGCTCTCGGAGGCCACGAGCGATCCGCTCGCGCCGGAGGCCGGCGGTCGCGCGACGAGCGTGGCCGGCGTCGTCGAGCTGCGACGGTGCGGAGCAGCGCGGGCCATCAGGCACGTCGTCGTCACGAGCGACGCCGGTCGCGGCGCCCTCGAGGTGGTGGTCGCTCGCGCCCCGTCCGCGCTGCCTGCGCTCACCGCGATCATCCCCGAGCGCACCGGCGGCGCTCTGCCGCCCGTGCCCGAGGCCGGCGCGCTGCCGGCGCTGCCTCCGCCGGAGAAGCGCGCCGACCTCGCCGAGGCGCGCGCGAAGCGTGACGGAGCACGTATCGACAAGAGAACGCCGCTGCACGCCGGTGACGATGGCGCCGGCGAGGTCGAGCTCGCGCTCGATGCTGGGTGTCACCGCGTCGAGGTGTTTGCGCGTGATCCACGCGCCGAGCGCGCGGGCCGTCGCTTGCGTCTCGACGTCGATGCCGAGCTGCGCGATCCCGCGGGCGATCGCGTGCTCGCGCGCGATCGCACCGAGGCGCCCGATGCGCGGCTCGAAGCATGCGTGGGACGGACCACGCGGGTCAACCTGGTCTTCGCGGGAGCGCCGCCCAACGGTGAGCTGACGAGCACGCTCGCGAGCTGGGCGCTGCCTGAGCGCCTCCCGTCGCTATGGGGTGCGGTCACCCGCAGCAAGATGGCGCGCGTGATGTTCACGCGGCACGCCGCGGTCCCTGCGGACGATCCCGTGTATCTTGCACAAGGTAGCTCCGGCACCACGCCGTTCGCGGTGCCGGTCGAGGTCGGCGGCTGTTATCTCGCGGTGGTCGCGCTCACGCATGGACACGCGCGCTCGCTGCAGATCCGTACCGTGGTCGGCGCGCGCGAATCCACCGACGAGCGCGGCGCCGCCGAGGAGGCCGCGCTCAGCGCATTCTGCGTCAACGCGCACGAAGCGGCGCGCGTGGAAGTCCATTCGCGCGGCACCGGCGTCGGGTGGGGCCTTGCCGTCTTCCGCGTGAAGAGCTCGGTCTGGGAGAACGGGCGATGAGCGGGCCTCGCTCGATCGCGTGCGTGCTGCTCGTAGCGGGAACGTCCGCTCTCGCGCTCGGGAGCAGCGCGTGCGGAGCGCATGCCGCGCCTGCGGCGTCGGCGAGCACGCCTGCGCTCCTCGCTACCCCCCATGTCGTCGTCGGAGCGCTGCAGGCGGCGCCGCTGCTCGCGGATCTACCCGCGCGCGCGTCGAAGCTCGGCGCGGGACCGCTTGCCATCGTCGCGTCGGGGCCGATGAGCGAAGGCGAGCGCCTCGGCGCCTTTGTCGACGTACCGCTCGACGCGTGCCTCCTCGCCTATGGCCGCGCATCGCCATCGCTCGAGGACATCGACCTCGCCGCGTTCGCCGAGGAGGGCAACCCCGTCGCCGTCGACGAGGGCCCCGATCCCAAGCCCACCATCTTGCTTTGCCCTCCGCATCCCGCCCGCGTCTACGTCGCGGCGCATGCGGCGAGCGGAGAGGGCCTCTGCGTGGTCGCGGCGCAGCTCGTGCCGAAGGACCGCGCGGCGGAGATCGGTCGCGCGGTCGGCGCTCGCGGGTCGGGCAGCGGTGCGCCCCGCACGCCGGAAGCGTGGCCCGGGCTCGATGACCTCGTGCGCCAGCATCGGGCGGCGGTCGGCGGCACGTGGGAAGAGCAACGACGCGTGGCCATCGCCGTCGACACGCGCGCGGTCTCGGCCGTCGCTTTCACTGTGGAGGAGGGCGGCTGCACCGATGCCCTCGTCGTCCCCGATGACGACGTCGCGATCGTGGACGTCGACGTCCTCGACGCAGAAGGGCGCCTGGTGGGTCGCGCGAAGGACGGCGGTCCGGCGCGCTCGGTCACCGTGTGCTCACCGCTCGCGCTGAACGGCTCGCTCCAGGTGCGCCCGCACGTGGGACGCGGGCTCGTCGCAGTGGTCGTCGCCAAGACGAAGGCGGGCGGCGAGCGCGATCTCCTCACGCGACCCGACGTGGCGTGGGTGGCGCCTGCGCAGCCACTCGAGGCCACGCGAGCCGCCCGCAATGCGCTGCTCGCGAAGGCGGGCTACGCGCCTCCGATGTCGTCGCTCACCGGACAGCTCCAGCTCGGGCGCCGCGCCACCGTGGCCGTCGAGCTGTCGGGCGGCGGCGGATGCACGCGCGTGGATGTGGTGGCCGGCGCGCCGCTCGCGCTCGTCGAGGTCGCGCTGTGGGACGACGGCGGCGCGCTGCTCGGCTCCAACGACGGCGCCGGCGACGCGACGGTCTTCACGTGCGGAAAGGGCAAAGCCCGGATCGATCTGGCGACTCGCGGCCGGCCCGGTCCTTACGTCGTCCTCACGCGGACTGAGCGCTGGAAGGATCCGGCCTTCGTCGCGCATCCGCTCGCCGCAGGGCGCATGCTCGGCCGCGCCGCCACGTCGCCGCAGTCGATCCTCGAGGGCAGCGCCGGGCCGGTGCGCCATGCCGTGCTCGATTCAGCGCACCAGATCGTGCAGAATACATCGATCAACGCCGGCTCGTGCCTGCGCGTGGCGATCGGCGCGGAAGGTGACGGCACCGGACTCGAGGCGCGCCTGTTCGACGCCGTCACGGGCGAGGAGATCGATCGCGCGCACGGTCAGAACGCTGCGTCGCTCCGCGCGTGCGCCGGCAGCAGCGCGGCGCGGTCGGTGCGCTTCGAGGTCCGCGCGACGGCCGGCAAGCTCGACGTCGTCATCGGCGAGCGCTCGCTCGCAAGCGCGAAGTAGCGCGCGTTCTGGGTCAGCGCGGCGCGAGAGCGCGCGCGAGCGCATCGTCGGCGCGGTTCGCGTCCACGTCGCCGACGCAGAGCGCCCTGCCGGTGCGCGGCACGAACACCACGCGGACGCGACCCTTCGCGCCGGGCAGCACGCTGCCGAGGACGAAGTCGGCGGCGATGCCGAGCACGATGACCACGAGCCCCGTGAGCAGCAGCGAGGGCGAAGCGGAACGAACGCCGTCCACGAAGGCCCGAACGCCGACGTAGCTGCCGAGGGCGAGCGCGAGCAGGCCGGCGTAGAAGGCCGCACGCGGGTAGCGCACCTCGCGCACGACGCGCACGAGACCCGCGCGGACGATGACATGCTCACGCTCCCGCAGCGTCCGCCCGAGTAGCTCGGTGCGCGTGCGCATGCGGATGCCGGCGTCGGTGATCGAGACCTCCGCGGGCCGGCGGTAGGCGAGCGCGAGCTGGGCAATCATGCGCAATGCATGCATCGCGAAGAGGATCCCGGTGAGCGCGAGGATGGCCGTGTGCACCGGTCCGCGCGGCGCCGGCATGGCCTCGCCCTCGAGCCGCACCTCGCGGAGCGGCGCCTGCGTCGCGGCGCCGAGCAGGCGGGCGAGGGTCGGATCGTGGAGCCGCGGCGCGAGATCGACGGCGGCGTGGCGAGCGACCGCCGATTCGGAGGCCGAAAGGGCCGCGCATCCGACGATGGCTTCGCCGCGTGCGGGTGCCGAGCCCTTGCCCTCGTCGATGCGGCGAACGCGATCGGCGATGGCGGTCCAGACGTCGTCGGCCTCGTCGCCGAGCGCGCGATCGAGCAAAAGAGTCGCGTCGAAGGCGGTGTGCGTCGCGAGCCACAGGATGTCGCCGGCAAGTCGGTCCTCGTCGTCGCGCCGCGCCTCGGCGATGGCGTGGGCATAGAGGCCTGCGGCGAGCGCGCGCTGCGCTTCGCCGTCTGCGCCCGAGCCGAGCACGTCGAGCACGTTACCGAATGCGGTGTCGGCATCGGCGCGCCCGAGCTTCGCGTCGTCCGCTGCCGCCGCGACCTTCGCGGCATAGTCCCAGCCGGGGCGGCGCGCGACCGCCGCGTCACCGAGGATCTTCTGCGCGATCGCCACGAGGTCGGGGAGGCGAGCCGAGCGCGCGATCGCCTCGTACGCGGCGAGCGGACCACCGGTCGCGCCGGGCGTCTTGACGCTCGCGCGGCCCGACGCGGGGAACGTGTAAGGCGCCGGTTTCGCGGCCGGCGCCTTGCCCGAGGCGCGCTCGGGAACCGCGCGAGCGGCGACCGGCGGCGGCGGCGGCGGCGGCGGATCGACACCGGTGATCGCGTCGTCGCTGGCCGCGGGCGCAGCCGTGTCACCCGTGTCAGCCGACGC
>JAYTOQ010000033.1:0-4280 GCA_043747665.1 Polyangiaceae bacterium
TCGTCATGAACGGGTAGTCTGCATCGATCGGATGCGACGCTTCGAAACCATCTACGCCGTCGGCTGCCTGCTCGTGGCCGGATGCGCGTCGCACGCGGCCGTCCTGCCTCTACCGGTCACGAAGGCAGCAGAGTCGTCGTCGCCGGCGCCCACCGAGGCTGCGCTCGTCGACGCGCCCGCCGCCGTCTGCGCCCCCGTCGACGAGTCGAAGCTCGAGCCGCCGCCGTGCAGCGATGCCATTGCCTCGGTCGCAGTACCTCCGATCGTCGACCCTTCCGGGTCGCTTGCGCATTTTCACGAACGTCTCGTCGGGCTCGCGCGCGGGACGCGTAAGGGGCGCGTCCACATCGCGCTCTACGGTGACTCGAACGCGCAGGCCGACATGATGACCGGCCACATGCGTCGTACGCTCCAGGCGCGCTTCGGTGACGGCGGCCACGGCTTCGTGTTCCTCGGCCATCCGCGCGGCTGGTACGGCCATCAGGACGTGCGTCGCGGCGGGACGTGGAGCGCGTTCCGGAACATCCAGGTCTCGACCGACCTCGTGCTCGACCGCCACTACGGCTTCGCGAACCTCGCCACCGAGACCTCGAACGGGGGCGCGCAGGCGTGGGTCGCCACCGCGAAGGAAGGCGCGGTCGGCACACGCGCCGGCATCTTCGACGTCTTCTTCTTCCGCCGTCCTGGCGGCGGCACGTTCGACATCGTCGCCGACGGTCAGGTGGTGCGCACGGTATCGACGCGCGCGGAGGCCTTCGAGGCGGGCATCGAGGAGGTGGTCCTCGACGACGGTCCTCACGAGCTGCGCTGCGTCTCCCGCGGGCGAGGTCCGGTGCGCCTGGTGGGCGTGTCGCTCGAACGCGACGTACCCGGCATCGTCATCGACGCGCTCGGAACCGGTGCCATGGCCATCAACCAGATGTCCTGGGTGCAGTCGTCGACGCGGAAGCCGATGTGGGAGCGCCGCGACTACGACCTCGTGATCGTGCACCTCGGCACCGCGCAAAGCATGCTCTCGCAGCACAAGCGATGGGCGAAGAGCGTCATCGACGATCTGCGGGCAGCGCTCCCCAGCGCGTCGATCCTCTTCCTCACGCCGCCCGATGCGCTGGTCAATCGCTTCGGTCCGGTCAGCGATCCGCGGATCGTCACCGTGGCGCGGCAGATAACGGAGCTCGCGAGCGAGACCGGCGTCGCCTTCTGGGACTACCGCGCCGCGATGGGCGGCGACGCGTCGATGCTCACGTTCCTCCGCAAGAGGCTGGCGTGGACCGACGCCATTCACCTGAACAACAAGGGACACCAGATCATGGGCGACCGCCTGATGCACGCGCTGCTCGAGGACAACGCACGCTACCGCGCCGAGCACTCCGACGCGGGCTGTGCCGCCGACTAGTCGAGCTGAGGTCTCGTGCCACGTCACACCTCGTGAGCTGCGAGGACCGCGTCAGGATGGTCGTCCGAAGAATGACGGCGAGAACCGACGTCCTCGTGCGAGTAGCGGTTACTTCGCGGTGAAGATCGCCGCTTCGCCCGCGCCGAGCGTGATGGCGAGATCGCTGCCGTTCGTGACGGCGGTGCCGGTGCCGAGCGCCGACGTCCAGCCCGCGATGCCGCTGCTCGCGAGACCGAGCGAGCCGCCGGACACGGTGCGATTGCTCTGCGCGCCACCGCGGTTGATGGCGACGATCGCTATCTCCTTCGTACCGGACGCCTTGTACGCGTAGACCCAGAAGTCGGTGTCGTTGCCGAGGAGCGTGACGCGATCGCCACGGCGGACGGCGCGCGACCCGGCGCGCGCGGCGCCGAGCTTGCGAGCCCAGTCGCGCAGATCGATCTGCTGCGCGATCAGCGGCACGAGCGAGGCGCCGGGTTTCGTCATCTGCAGAGAGGCGAGATCGCTCTCCTCGAACTTCATGTTGCGGCGCATGTCGGGATCGTTGCCGCCCGGGAACGCGACCTCGTCACCCGAGTAGAGGTAGGGCACGCCGGGCATCGTGTAGAGGACGGTCAGCGCGCGCTTCAGCTTCGTGTAGACCGCGGGATCGGTGTAGTTGGCGGGCGGGAGCTGTTCATCGCGGCAGCCGCTCGACCACGAGCAACCGAGCTTGGGATCGCCGGCGGCGACGCTCGCGATGCGCGGGTTGTCGTGTCCGTTGAGGAAGCGGACGTGATGGTTGCCGGACCGGTAGTTGGTCTCCGCCTTGTGGAGCTGCGCTTCGACCTGATCGAGGCCCATGCCGCCGCTGGTGAGGCCGTCGGCCATGTTGTGCAGCGTGGGGAAGTCGAACTGACCGTCGAGCGCCGTCGGGCCCGTATACGCGTCGATCCACTGGAAGCCGCTCGCGAAGTGCTCGCCGAAGAACGTCCCGTTGTCGCCTTCTCCGACCGCGGTCTCGCCGACCATGAAGATGCGACCGCCGCCCTGCTCGAAGCGGCGCGCCAGCTCGGCGCGCATGTTGAAGACGCTGTTCGCCTCGACGTGCTTCACCGCGTCGACGCGGAACCCGTCGAGGTCGTACTCGGCGATCCAGTTGACCGCGTCGGAGATGAACTGCTTCTCGGCGCCGTAGATGTTCCAGTTGATGTCCGGCAGGTACATCTGGAAGTTGCAGTCGAAGGGCCGCTGGCTCCACCCGCAGCCGTTCGCGTCGTCGCCGCACTTGCAGTCCTTGCGGAACCAGTCCCCGTGCGTCTTCACGTACTCGTGATCGTCGTGGACCTGGTTGTTGATGAGGTCCAGGAGCACGCGGAGACCTCTTTTGTGGGCTTCCGTGACGAACGCGCGCAGCGCGGGATCGCCGCCGAAGCGCGGCTCGATGGAGCGCGCCTTCACGGGCCAGTAGCCGTGGTACGCGCTGTAGATCTGGTTGCCGTCGCCCAGCTCGGACTTGCCGGTCTGCTCGTTGGCCGGCGAAATCCAGACGGTGCGCACGCCGAGCTTCTCGAAGTAGCCCGACTGCATGACCTTGAGCGCGCCCTGGAGGTCGCCGCCGTGCCAGTCGGCGTCGTAGTGGACCTGGCCGCCGACGGGCTTGTCGTTCGTCGCGTCGCCGTTGGCGAAGCGATCGACCATGAACATGTAGAGGAGGCCGTCGCGGTAATCGAACGCCTCGTCCTCGACCCAGAAGGGAAGGTCGATGGGATCGCCAGAGCGCATCTTGCCGTCGGTGGCGACGAGGCTGAGCACATGCTTGCCCTTCGCGAGGCCGGGGAACGTGAAGTCGACGGCGCCGGCGGCGTTGTCGATCTTCCACGAGCCGACGGCGATCGGCGCGCGATCGAGGCTCGCGCTCATGCCGGTGGCGGGCGTACCGTCGTTCGCCGAGCGGACGTCGACGCGCACCTTCATGTCACCGGTCGCGCCACTCGTTGCCACGGCGACCTTCTCGGAGACGAGCTCCGGGCCGAGCTCGCACTCGGGGAGCTTCAGCGCGGAGTTCATCTCGCCGCCGATGATCTTGCGGTATTTGCCGGCGGGATCGAGCGTCCAGTTGCCGTCGATGATCAACTTGTAGCCGTAGAGGACGCCGCCTTGGAGCTTCGTGCTCGGCGTGAGCTTCGCCTCGAAGCCGCTGCTCGTCTTCGTCATCGGCAGCGCGTTCGTCTGCCAGTCGGTGAACTCACCGGCGAGCTTCACGTCGTTGCCGCCGCCGCTGTAGCCGATGGTCAGCGTGCAATCGCGCTTCGCGAAGGTCGTGCTCTGATCGAAGACGATCGCTGTCGCCTGCTTGCCGCCGTCGGGCGTGACGCCGGCCTCGTCGTCGAGGGCGGCGCCTGCCTCCGGCACGGCGGCGGGCGGCGCGGTCGCGGGATCGTCCTTGCTCGACGAGCACGCGGCGGCGCCGGCTCCGAGGAATGTGACGAGGCCGGTGACGAGGAGTGGAAGCGCGGCGCGGCGTAGAAGCATGGGCGGCGTGTGGCGTACCTCACGCTTGAGTGACGAGCAAGGCGACGCCCGCAGTTTCTCGGCGAAATCCCGCGGCGCTGGCGCGCCATCGTCTCCACCGCCGCGCCGATCGGGCACGGGCACTCTGTCGAGACGGTCGATTCGTTGTTTGATCGGTCAGTCCCGGCCGGGCGCAGGCTGGAGATAGCGCGCGACGTACTCGCCGATCGTCATCTCCGCGCTTACGGCGGAGGTGAGCGCAGGGCCCGTGTCGGTCGCGACCGTCTTCGTGGCCGCCGCCGCCGCCTGCTCCGACCGCTCCGCCTGAGCCTGCTCGCCCTGCCGCTGCGTGTCCGTCGGCGCCTCGGCCGCGCCGGGATCGCGGAGGAAG
>JAYTOQ010000034.1:0-1867 GCA_043747665.1 Polyangiaceae bacterium
GTGAAGCGCGGCGACTTCGCGCGCGTGATGGCGGAGTTCTGGGCCGACGGTCCGAAGTCGGAGACGCCGCCCGGTCACTGGAACACGCTCGCCAACGCCGTGAGCGACACGCCCGGCTTCGAGCGCAAGCTGTTCGGCAAGGGAGGAAGCCTCGATCCGCTCTCGTGGGACGTGCACGTGTATCTTGCACTCAATGGCGCCGAGCACGACGCGGCCATCGCCGCGTGGGGCATCAAGCGACAGACCGCGACGGTGCGTCCGCTCTCGCTCGTGCGCTGGATGGGCGGGAAGGGGCAATCCTCCGATCCCAAGGGCCCGTCCTACGAACCCGACGGGCTCCCCATCGTGCCCGGCCTCATCGAGGTCATCACGAAGGAGAGCAGCGCGCCCGGCGAGCGGCACGAGCGCCTCGGCTTTTTCGTGGGACAGGTCGCGGTGCGCGACTGGCTCGGCGAGCCCGGCGATCGCGCGCACCAGGTCGCGGGCGTCGGCTGGGTCCGCGCCGTCGACTGGATCACCTACCAGCGGCGCACCTTCGTGACGCCCGCGTTCCCCGCGTTCATCTCGGGTCACTCCACGTTCAGCCGCGCCGGCGCGGAGGTGCTCGCGAGGCTCACGGGGAGCCCATATTTCCCCGGTGGAATGGCGGAGTTCGTCGCGCCGAAGGACACGTTCCTGACCTTCGAGAAGGGCCCGTCGACCGAGGTGCGCTTGCAGTGGGCGTCGTACTTCGACGCCTCCGATCAGGCTGGCCAGTCGCGACTCTGGGGAAGCATCCACATCGCGCCCGACGACTTCGCGGGCCGTCGCGTGGGCCACCAGGTCGGCCTCGACGCGCTCGCCCTCGCGACGAAGTATTTCAACGTGGGAGCGACTGCACCCTAGCGTCGCTGTAGCCGTGCTCGGCGATCTCGGCGGCGCGGGCGCGATAGGCGTCGGGCGTTGCGGGGGTCTTCGCGCGCAGGCCGTCGACCATGCGGTTGTACATGCAGAACGCGGATGCGATGAGCACCGCGAGCTGCGTGTCGGCGTCAGTGGCGCCGGCCTCGAGGGCGCGCGTGACGTCGGCCCTGGTGACCTCCCGACCATGTCGTTGCACCACGCGCGCGATCTGGAGGAGCGCGGCGAGCTTCGGGCTGACGCCGCTCGCGCCGCCCGACTTGATGCCGTCGACGAGCGACTCGAGGCCCGGCTCGCTGCTCGCATCGGCGCGACGCATCAGCTCGGTCGCAAACGCGCCGTGCGAGTCCATGCAGTAGAAGCAGTCGTTGCCAGCGGACACCGCGGTGGCGATGAGCTCCCGGTCCGCGCGCGTCAGCGTCGCGCCGGGGAAGTCCTCGACGAGGAGCGCGTCCGCGAGCCCGCGGAGGTGCACGGCGAGCCCGGGTGCGAGGCGCATGGCCACCACGATCCCAGGGAAATCCGGGAGTCCACCGACGATCGGCTCCTCCGACGACCGTGCTCTTCGTTCTTCGTCGCGCGCCATGTCACTGACGTTAGCATCTCCCCGCGACGCGCCAGTTCGCTGACGGCAGATGCGTGGATTCCCACGCGAAGGTCGGCGTGTGGGGCGAGGAGAAGCCGGTGATGGTCGCAGCGCATCGCCGGGTCCGGCACGGCGTCGTCGAAAGAGCCCGCCGCGAAGAAGACGACCGCAAAGAAGACGAGCGCGAAGGCGTAGGGCGCTCGACCGTCGCGGTCACGCCAGGCCGACGTAGATCGTCTGGACGTCGTCGTCCTCGTCGAGCGCGACGAGGAACGCTTCGACCTCGGCGCGCTGCGCGTCGTCGAGCGTGACCGGGTTCTTCGCCTTCCAGATCTGGTTCACCGACGTGACGTGCCACTTGCGATCGGTGAGGGCCTTGCT
>JAYTOQ010000035.1:0-4473 GCA_043747665.1 Polyangiaceae bacterium
GCGAGAGGAGCCCGCGCTCGTCGGGGACGAACACCACGCTGACGCCGCCGGCTGCGTCTTCGGTCCATGTCGCCGGCTTCGGGCCGCGCACGAAGACGCGCTCGCAATCCCGCGTCGCCACGCCGCGGAGAGCAGCGGGCCGCCGAAGCCGTCGGTCTCGAGATCGAGATCGAGCGCGAGCACCGAGAGCGCGACCTTCACCTCTGCCGATCTGATGCGCGGCTCGTCGAAGAACAGGACGCCACGCCGCTCGGTACACGGCCCTGCGATGTGGAGCGCGCCGGTGACGAAGCGCTCCATGACGTAGCGGTCCGACGGCTTCACGTCGGATTCGAGCGGCGTCTCGCCCGCCTCGCGCAGCCGCTGTCGCTCGTCGACGAGCGCGCGCTGCGAGCGGAAGTAGACGGCGTCGACGGGGCGACCGTCGAGCGTCGAGAGAGGACGCGGAACGCGACGGCCCGCGAACGTCGTCGCCTCGCGCGGGACGAACATCACTGCCTCCTGGCGCGACACGCGCAGGCGCACCGGCCCCTCGGCAGACCGCGCCCAGAGCACGATTTCGATGCCGTCGTCCACGTCGCGCCACTGGCGCGACAGCAGGAACGCATCGACCTCGCGCACGTTCGCCATGGGCGACGTGACCCTAGCGCATGTAGAATCGAAGCGAAGTGCGCCGTCTCCCGTCATCGCTGCCGCTCGTCGTGATCGCGCTGCTGGGCGCGATCGCCGGATGTCGTGGGGACGAGGGTGCGACGGCAGCGGACGAGAGAGCAGCGAGCGTAGGAGCCTCGCCGCTCCGGCGGCTGAGCAACCACGAGTACCTCAACGCGCTGCACGATCTCTTTCCCGCGCAGAGCGCGGCGCTCCCCGAGCTGCCCGCCGACATTCCCGTGGCCGATTTCGACAACGCCGCGCAGGGACAGCAGCCCTCCGACGTGCGCATCGCGCGCTACGAGGCGATCGCCACGCTCTACGCGGAGGGCGCGACCGTCGACACGCCGGCGGTGCGCGCGCTCGTCGGCTGCGACGACTGGACGACACCCGCCCTCGCGACGTCGTGCGCGACGAAGCTCGTCGATGGCGCGGGCGGCCGTATCTTCCGGCGGCCGCTCACCGTGGCCGAGCACGATCGCTTCCTCGCGAGCTTTCGCACGTGGATGGCCGCCGTCGATTTCGAAGGCGCGGTGCGCCTCACGCTGAGCGCGATGCTCCAGTCGCCGCAGTTCCTCTATCGCGTGGAGCCGCGCCCCGCGGACCAGGCGCCTGGAAGCGTGATCGCCGTCGAGCCCTATGCCATGGCGAGCCGCCTCTCCTTCTTCTTGTGGGAGAGCGTCCCGGACCAAGCGCTCCTCGACGCCGCGTCACGCAACGAGCTCGCGACGGAGGACGAGCTCCGGGCACAGGCTGATCGCATGCTCCGCGACGATCGCGCGCGGCGACTGCTCTGGAGCTTCCATCGCCAGTGGCTCGGGCTTGATCGCATCCTCCTCGACGAGCACACCGTGCGATCGGCGACCGTCGACGCGGCATGGACTGCGGCGACGCCGCGTGCCGCGCTCGAGGAGTCTCGGCTCTTCGTCGAGAACACGCTTGCGGCCGGCGGATCGTTCCGTGAGCTCCTCACGAGCCGGCGCGCCTGGGTCGACGGCGAGATGGCGCGCATCTACGGCGTGCCGGTGACCGGCGATCCGGCGGCGTGGACCGAGACGTCGCTCCCCGAGGGCGAGCGCTCGGGCCTCCTCACGCGCGCGTCCTTCCTCGCGGGCTTTGCGCATCGCGGCGCCACGTCGCCGCCGGTTCGGGGGAATGGAATCCAGCTCCGCCTCCTGTGCCAGCTCCCGCTCTCTCCGCCGCCGGGCGTGGACCTCTCGCAGCCGATGGCGACGCCCGCGCAAGGCCCGCAGACCAACCGCATGCTCTTCGAGGCGCGCACCCGGCCGTCGATGTGCCAGGGCTGTCACGCTTCGCTGAACGGGTTCGGCTTCGGCTTCGAGAAATTCAATGCCGCAGCGCACTTCCAGGCCATCGAGAGCGGGCTGCCCATCGACGCAAAGGGCACGATTCACGGCACCGACGTCGATGGGCCCTTCGTCGGAGCCGTCGCGCTCTCCGAGGCGCTGTCGCGCAGCGCGGTCGTTCATCACTGCGCCACCGAGCAGCTCTTTCGCTATGCGCTCGGTCGCGCGCCCGAGGACGTCGAGGCGCCTACCATCACAGCACTTGCGAAGCGCTTCATGGAGAGCGGCGGCGACGAGCGAGCGCTCACGACGAGCATCGTGACGGCGCCGAGCTTTCGCATGCGCCGCGTGGAGGAGAACTGACCATGCTCGTCAAACGACGTCAGGTCCTGCAAGCGCTCGGTCTCGGCGCGCTAGGCGCGATGATCGGTCGCTCGCCCTCCGCGCGCGCCGACAGTCCGGCATTTCCGTCGCGCATCGTCTTCTACGTCCAGCCGCATGGTCACATCCCGAAGGCCTGGAACATGGCCATTCCGGGCGGACCCACCGATCAGGTCGCACAGCTTCCGCTCGCCGGTCTCGCGCCTGCGGAGCTCAGCCCGACGCTGCGACCGCTTCATCGGTTCCGGGAGCGGCTGCTTGCCATCGAGGGCCTCTCGCACACGTCGGTGCTCGCCGACATCGCCGAGATCATGCGGACCGGCGGCGATCTCAACAACCATCAGGTCGGTGTCGCCGATCTGCTGACCGGCGCGCGCGCGCTCCAGCGCTCCGGCACGTATTGCAGCGGCGGCGGTCGCACCATCGATCAGGAGCTCGGCGCGCGGCTCGTGGCCCCCGGCCGCTATGGCTCGCGGGCGTACGGCTTCGACTACATCCCGAACTCGATCGTGTCGCCGTTCTCGTATCTCGGTCCAGGACAGGCGACGCCGATGGTCTCCGATCCCAACACGGCGTTCGCAGATCTGGTGGGCGGCGCAATCCCGGGCGGCGCGCCGACGACGCGTGACGAGCGGCTCCGCGCGCTTCGGCCCTCGGTGCTCGATGCGGTCGGCCGCGAGTACGATCTCCTGGCGCCGCAGCTCGGCAGGGAAGGACGCGAGAAGCTCGAGGCGCATCGCGCGCTCGTCCGGCAGCTCGAGCTCGATCTCGGCGCGCACTCGGCCTCGTGCGGCGCCACGTTCGACAACACCACCCACGCGGTGCGGCAGTTCATGGATCTCGTGCGCGTGGCGTTCGCGTGCGATCTCACGCGCGTCGTCACCTTCACAGCCCCGGTCCCGCAGTGTCCCGAGCTCGGCTATCCGGCGGAGAGCACGTTCCACACGTATGCGCATGCGTCGATCGACGGCGGAACGTCGTGCGGGTCGACGTTCACCGCCGAGGCCGAGCGCGCGATGGTCGATCTCGACGCCTGGCACGCCGGACACTTTGCGTACCTGCTGCAGCAGCTCGACTCGGTGCCCGAGGGCGCCGGCACCATCCTCGACCACACCGCCGTGGTATGGCTCACCGAGCTCGCGACGCCGACGCACCAGCATCACGATGCGATGATCGTCGTCGCCGGCGGATGCAACGGCTTCTTCGATGTCGGTCGCTACATGCGCTATCCGCGGAACCAACCGAACCCCATGGCCGACCAGCCGCTCACGGGCCCCGCGCACAATCGGCTGCTCGTCAGCTTGATGCAGGCCATGGGACAGCCGGACACGACGTTCGGCATGACCGGCGCGACGGCGGCGGACGGCACGCCGCTCTCGTTCCGCGATCCCTTGCTCGAGCTGCATCGAAAGGCGTGATTCCGCGGCATGCCGCATGCACCTCGAGGCAGCGGAGGACAAGGCCATGATGCGCTACGTCTGTGCTGCTGTCGCCGGCGCGGTCCTGCTCACGGGATGCGCGTCGGATCGCTACACGTATGCGCCGGTGACCACGTCGAGCGCCGATCTCGATGGCGTGTCGGCGGCCGTCTACGGAGTGCCGCCCGACGCGCCACGCGGTGAGGTCCGCGTTGCAATGCTCGGGGTCGGGTCCGCTCCGGCCACCGGCGGACAAGAGACGAGCTCGCGCGTAGTCCACGTCGCGCTCGCGGTATCGAACCGCGCCGACGAGCCGTGGAGAGTCGATCCGTCGGAGCAGCGTCTCACGTTCACTGCGAAGCGCGAGCGAAGCGACCTCTATGCCACCGGCGATGCGTCACGCGCGGGCCCGCTGGTCGTCGCGCCGCGATCGACGCGTGTGATCGATCTCTACTTCGCGCTGCCCATCCAGCTCGAGAAGGAGAGCTCGCCGCCGTCGTTCGAGCTCCGCTGGACGGTGCATGCCGGCAGCCGATCGATCACGCAGCGCACGCCGTTCGAGCGCTTCCTCGTGGCGCCAACGCCCGCGGAAGACCGCGAGCTGCGCCGCCCCATCGAGCTCGACGACGACGGTCCGCTCCAGCCGACGCTGCCCGGAAGGGAGCCTCGTGACCGGCGGCCTTTCCTGCCGTTCCGCGACGCGCCCGTCGAGTGAA
>JAYTOQ010000036.1:0-1976 GCA_043747665.1 Polyangiaceae bacterium
GCGCGGAAGCGAGCTCGCGTGGGGACCCGCGCTCGTGGCGGCGTCGGCGCTCTCCGCCGTCGCGCAGGCCGGCGAGATTGTCTGTGCGCAGACCGTGCGGGCGCTGCGGGCGGGCGAGCTGCTCACCGCCGGCACCCGCATCGCGCGCGAAGACGGCGCGCGCGTCCGCGGCGTGCGTCTCGATCCGGCGCATCCGTGGCGGCGGCAGGCCGTCGAGGAGCTCTCGCACATGCGCGTGGCTCCACTCGTCGGTGCGCCTCCTCCGCCCACCGCCATCGAGCCCGGCTCGCTCCTCGTCTTGCGCGCGGATCCCGGCACGGGCGGCACCCGCTACCTCACGGAGCTCGCCGGACGCGCCGCGCGAGCGCTCGTGGTCGTGCCGTCGGGATCGTCATTCGAACCGCTCGGAGCCCTCCGACGCGCGCTCGCGCGCTCCGTGACGCGGGAGCTGAGCCCGCTGCTCCTCGAGCTGGCCGATCCTCTTGAGTCGCTGCTCGCAGGTAACGGCGTCGCGCTGGACATGGCAGCGCGCCTCATCACCGCGTTCTTGTGGCCGAAGACCGAGGCGCAGGGCCCCGGCCTGCTCCTCCTCGACGACGCGAAGAGCGTCGACCCGGCGACGCTCGAGGCGTGCGTGCGCGCGGCGCAGGACATGAAGGCGGCCGCCTTCGGTCTCGTGGCGCGGCTCGATGCGACGAGCGGTGTCCCATCGGTGCTCGCCGCGCTGAGCAAGACGAGCGAGACCGAGATCGTGCCGCTCAGTCGCGATGCCGCGGAGGCGCTCGCCGGAGGCTGCACCAGCGAGGCCCTCGACGAGACCGCGCGCCGGCGCTGGGCTCGGCTCGCAGCCCACGTGCCGCTCGGAGTCGTCGAGTCGGTGGCGTACGGAATCGTGACCGGCGAGCTGCGCTGGGAGGGTGAGAAGGCCGCGCCCCGTTCGCGGGCGTCCGGTCGCGGCAAGGTGCGCGGCGCCTCGGAGTGGATCCTGCTGCGCGCCCGCGACGAGAACGCCCCGTGTCGGACGGTGCTTTGCCTCATCGCGATGCTGGGCGGAGAAGCCAAGGTCACGCGCCTCGGTTCCATCCTGGAGCGCGCCGGTGAACGGCTCGACATCGAGGCGGTCCTCGAGGAGCTGATGCGCGGCCGCTGGCTCCTCGACACGCAGGAGGACTGGGTCGCTCTTCCGTCGCGCACGCACCGCGAGGCGCTCACTGCGCTGCTCGAGCCGGAGGCGCGTCGACCGCTCCATCGCGCCTCGGCGGAGGTCATCCAGAAAGCGGAGGGGGTCTTCGGTCGCGTCGAGGCGGCGTGGCACGCGGCGCAGGCGGGCGACGGTCCGGCGGCGGCGCGCATCCTCCTCGCTGCCGCGCGAGGAACGGCCGCGGCGCGGCTCGAGGCCAGCACGACGCAGCTCATCGCGTTCGCTCGTCGCGCCGATCCGTCGTGCGAGGAAGCGGCGATGGAGCTGCTCGCGAGCGCGCTGGAGCGCGCGCCCAGCGTTCCGCCGCCGAGGTCGCTGACGTCTCCGCCGCCGCGCTCGGTCATCCCGGGATCGCGCGTGCCGTCGATCCGCATCGCGCAGCCGGCGCCGCCGCGCGCGGTCGAGCCGGTCGAGGATCTCGCGGCGTTCGAGGTCGACACGTCGCACGACTCCGAGCCGCCCACCATCGCGAGGATGGCGCTCGCGCCCATGGCGACGCTCGAGATCCTGCGCGCCGTCGAGCCGGGTGACGCCGCGCATGCCGACGACCCGCCCACCAACTCCGGCGCGAACATCGCCTCGCGGCTCGGTGAGCTCGCGAAGGACGCGCTGCTCAGCGCCGACAACGCTGCGCTCGAGCGCTGGGTCGACGGGCTGCGTGCTGCCGGCGAAAGCCCGATGTTCACGGAGCGGCTGCGCGCGCTGTCGCGCCTCGGACGCGGCGACATCGGCGACGCGCTGCGCGTGCTTCGCCGAACGCGCTCGGCGCTCGATC
>JAYTOQ010000037.1:0-5998 GCA_043747665.1 Polyangiaceae bacterium
GAGCAAGCCGAGGAGGTGGTGGAGCTCGCCTCGTCGGCGGCGAAGGATGGCGCGAATATCGAGGTCCTGGACGCCGTCCTTCGTTACGAGGACGGCGTGGGCGGCGCGCAGCACGAAGCGCATGTCTTCGTCGGAGCGAAGTCGACGGGCGCCGCAAGACACGGCGCCGCCGCCGCTGCCCCGACTACTTCTTCTGCGGCTGGACGATGATCTCGACGCGACGGTTGTTCGCGCGGCCCTCCGCCGACTTGTTGTCGGCGATGGGACGATCCGGGCCGACGCCGACCGACGTGATGCGGTCGGCGGCGACGCCGCGCGCGACGAGCTGCGCCTTCACGGCGTCCGCGCGCTTCTGGCCGAGGTCCATGTTGTACTGCCGCTGGCCCTGCGAGTCGGTGTGACCCTCGATCGTGATGTTCGCGTCCGGATTGCCCTTGATGAGCGCGTCCGCGACCTCGTTCAGCTTGATGGTGGCGGCCGGCAGTAGCGTCGACTCGTTGCTGGCGAAGAGCACGCCGCCCGACAGCGTGATGACCATACCGCGCTGCTCTTGCTTCACGTCCGCGAGTCGCCGGAGGTCGGCCATCGCCAGCGCGGCAGCCTTCTCGGCGGCCTCGCGCGCGGCCTTCTCGCGAGCGAGCTGGTCCTGCGTCTTTTCGAGGCTGCTCTTCGTCGAGCTGAGCTGGCTGCGCGCGTCGCTGAGCTGCGTGGCCTGGACGTTCTGCGCCTCGCGCTCGGCGGCCTCTTTCTCCTTCACGGCGAGAGCGGTACGCGCAGAAGCGTCGGCGAGCGACGCCTTGCGGATCGCGATGTACGCGAAGTCCTTGGTGGTCGGAGAGTCACCGTCGTCGGCGAACGAACGTTCGGCAGCGTCGAGCGACTGCTTCGCGACGTGGAGCTCCGCGGGGCTCTGCTGCGCAGCGGGGCCTTTCGAGGCCGACTGATAGCCCGCGCGAGCGTCGACGAGCTCCTTCGGCGGAAGCGTGGAGCCGCAGCCGACGGCAGCAGCGACGAGAGACGCGAGAGCGATGGACGCAAGGATATTGGTACGCATGGCTTTCGCTTACTTTCCGGCCTTCATCTGGGTGACCTTCTCTTTGGCCTTCTGAGCCTCGATGCTGGCGTTGTTTTCCTTCGCCAGCATCACCGCGAGCTCGGCGTCCGCGCTCGCGCGCTGGAGGACGAGGTCGGCGCGTCGGTTGTCGTTCTCGGCCATCAGCTTCTTGGCCTGGTCGATCTGCTCTTGAGAGAGCTTCAGGTGGAGCGCGGCCTTCGGCTCGCGATCCGCACCGAGCTCGCGCGCGCTGCGCGACGCGGCTTCCGCCGACGCGAGGCGCTCGGACGGCGGCGGCAGGCTGCTGCCACAACCGGCGAGCAAGGAGATCGTCAGGCCAAGACCAATGGAGATAGCTGCAGAGCGCATGGGGTTTCTCACGGTGCCCGAGCATACCAAAGTGCGCGTTCCACGGAAGCATTCCCGGCATCGGGCGGTCGGGTCTCACCGCCGCCGCGTTCTAGGGCTTCTTCGCGGTGCCCGTGAGGAGCTTGTCGATCAGGTCCTTCGAGTAGCCGGACAGCTCGCGGAAGACGACGCCCATCCCGTCCTTCTCCACGCGAACCACCTCGCCCACGCCCTCGATGGTCTCGATGTCTTCCATGATGACGGTGAACTGGAGGTTCACCTTCGTCCCGATGGCGAGCGGGTGCTGCGCGCGGATGAAAACGCCGGTGCGCGAGATGTTGGTCACGTACTCCTGGATGAACGCGTCGAACGACTCGAACTCCTTGTTGATCGTGACGCGTTCGCCCTCGCGCTTGCTATCGCCCGTGTCGCTCATGACGCTACTTGCCCACCAGGTCGAACTGCTCGAGGTGGTACTCCTTGCGCGGCACCACGATGATCTTGCGCATGTACTTGTTCTCCGCGTCCGTGACCGAGGCCTTCTCGGTCGAGTTCAGGACGTCGGCGACCGCGGGATGCGCGTTCACGACGACGGAGTAGCCGGGGAGCGTGCTCTTCTGGCGCCGCAGCTGGCGCATGATCTCGAAAGCGATGGTCTCCTTCGACCGAAGCTGGCCCTTGCCGTCGCAGTAGGGACACGGCTCGTGCATCATGCGGCCGAGACTCTCGCGCGTGCGCTTGCGCGTCATCTCGATGAGCCCGAGCTCCGAGATGCGATTGAGCGTCGTCTTCGCCTTGTCCTTCTGGAGCAGCTCCTCGAGGGTGCGGCGCACCTTCTCGCGGTTCTTGTGCTGCTCCATGTCGATGAGGTCGAGGATGATGAGACCGCCGATGTTCCGGAAGCGGAGCTGGTAGGCGATCTCGTTCACGGCCTCGATGTTGGTCTTGAGGATCGTCTCCTCCATGTCCTTCGAGCCCTTGCCGACGAACCGACCGGTGTTGACGTCGATCGCGGTGAGGGCCTCCGCCTGATCGATGATCAGGTGGCCGCCCGAGGGCAGCGGGACCTTGCGCTCGAGGGCGCGCTGGATCTCGTCCTCGATGCCGTACTCGTCGAAGATCGGCTCGTCCTCGTCGTAGAACTTCACGTCCTTGACGCGGTCGGGCGCGAACATCTCGACGAAGCGGCAGAGCCGCTCGTACTGCTGCTTGTCGTCGATGACGACCTCGTCGACGTCGTCGGTGAAGAGATCGCGCGCCACCTTGAGCACGAGGTCGAGCTCGCTCGAGAGCACGTACGGCGACCGTGCGCCCTCGCGCTTCTTGGCGATCTCGCCCCACAGGCGAACGAGGTAACCGACGTCCTGCTTGAGCCCCTTCTTCGTCAGACCCTCGGCGACCGTGCGCACGATGAGGCCGCCTGACGGGGGCTTCATCGCCTCGATGGCCTCGCGAAGACGCGCGCGCTCCTTGTCCGAGCCGATGCGCTTCGAGATCCCGATGTGATCGACGGTCGGCAGGTACACGACGTAACGACCCGGCAGCGAGATGTGGCTCGAGCAGCGAGCGCCCTTCGTGCCGATCGGATCCTTCGTGACCTGGACGATGATCTCCTGGCCTTCGCGGACGACGTCACGGATGGGCGTGGTCTTCGAGATGCGACCAGGCATGCCGTCGCTGCGCTCGCGACCGCGCGAGTCGTGGCCGCCGGAGCGGCCGCTGCGCCGGTCGCGGCTTCCGCCGCCGCCCCCTCGATGATCGCCGCGCGGGGCGCCGCCGCCGCCGCCGCCACCGGGCGCGCGCGCCTCGCGAGCGACTGCGCCGCCACCGCCGCCACGACCGTCACCTCGGCCAGGACCACGCGCCTGCGCGTCGGGACCGGTCGCGGGACCACGCTCGCCGCCACGGCCACGTCCACGACGACGGCGTCCGGCGCCGCCGCGACCGCCGCGATCGTCGGCGCGTGCCGGCGCGGGTGCGCGCGGAACGGGCTCGCCGGGCTCGGTGATGGTGAACCCAGGAAGGTCGCTGCCGTCGAGGATATCGTCGTCGTCCTCACCCTCGCCTGCCTCGACGTCCTCGGCGCCGCCTGCGGGCGCGCCGACCGGAGCGACGTCGCCGCGTGCGTCGAGGGTGTCGAGCGCGTCGATGCGC
Source organism: Polyangiaceae bacterium (assembly GCA_043747665.1). GTDB lineage: Bacteria > Myxococcota_A > Polyangia > Polyangiales > Polyangiaceae > Labilithrix. The sequence goes on from JAYTOQ010000037.1 coordinate 3,557, forward strand.
GCGCCGCTCGGCGTCGCCTCGGGCAGGCCTCCACCAGAGGCGGGACGGTCGTCGTCGTCGTCGTCGTCGGCATCGCCGTCGTCGCCGTCCTCGTCGAGGTCGTCGTCGTCGTCGGGCAGCTCGTCGAGCGTGGGCGCGGAGTGGAGCGAGTGACCGGAATCGAGGTCGTTGTCCGACGAGCCGCGCACGAGGAGCTCCTCACCGGACCCTTCGGCGGCGGGAACGAGCTCGCTCATGGACGGCGAAGACGAGACAGCGCCCGTGGCGGCCGTGGCGGCAGCAACGCGCGGAGCGCTGATCGGCGCCGGCACCGGCGACGACCGCGACCGGCGCGGCGGCGTGATCGGCTCGCTCGAGGGAGCGGCGTCGGCATCGCTGACGAGCGCGCGATCGAGCTTCGCGGTGCCGTTGCGGCCGCGACCCGCAGGCGTCTCGGGCCACGTGCCGCCGTACGCGACGGTCGTCTCGAGATCGTTCGCGGGCGCGGGCGCGGGGACGGGCGGGCTCTCGCTCGAAGGCGCGCTGGCGCTGATGACCGCGTCCTCGGCGGGGCCGTCGGACGGCGCCGCGGCGATGGGAGCGGCTTCCGCGCCGCCGCCTGCGGATGCAGACGCGACGGTGGCGGCCACGTTTGCGGCACCCTCGGCCTCGCCCGCGACGGCTTCGGCCTCGTCCTCGGACTCGCCGACCGCGGTCTCTTCGTTGCTACGCGCCAGCTTGCGACCGCCGGCGAGGTACTCGTCGAAGTCGTCGGGGCGGATGAGATCCTCGACGTGGAGAAACGCAGCGCGCTCCTGGCCGATGTCGATAAAGGCGGCCTGGAGGCCGGGGAGAACGCGTGTGACCTTTCCCAGGTACACGTTGCCGACAGTGCTGGACTGGCGACCTTTTCGTTCGATGTGGAGCTCGGCGATGATGCCGTCTTCGATCAGCGCGGCGCGCGTCTCACGGAAATCACAGCTGAGGACGAGGATGTTCTTGGCCATCGGCGGGAGTCACTTTCCCGCCCGAGGTGAGCACGAGCCTCTGCACCGAATGTCGACCGGTCGCACGCTCGCAACCCGACGCGCGGCTCGGCCTCGGCACTCGCCGCGCTCGGGAGGAGCGGGCGCGCCATCAGCGCAGCGTTGTTCGGGTAGCGTGACTCGGTCCACATCGTCGGCACCACCTCTGGGAGGTGGAAAAGCTCGTCGCGCCTCGGGCGCGTTACGAAACAAGCTCGGCGGGAGAACCCTGCCGGGCGAAACTCGGGCAAAACCTTGCGGAAGCTTGCGGTGATGCGGCTTGTACGACCGCAATCCCTGTCCGATTGGAGTACCGGAAAATTTCCCGTGGCGCCACGCGAATCGACTTGACGAGCGCGTGGCGAGAGCGCGACCAGGACGAGGGCGAGAGAGAAAGAGCGAACGGCTTAAATAGGGAAAGGCCCTGCCACACCCTTCCGCGCTACCGTTGCTCCGTTTCCGGCCTGGCGGGGTTCACGTTTCCGGGTCGACAGGGCCATACGTCGCCGTTGCGACCTTTCATGACTTAGATCGGTTCCCCGGCCGCGTCCAGCCTCGAGTTCACACGACGTTCGAGCCCCGCCGTTCACGCGCACGGCGGAGAACCCCACGCCGCGCGGCGGTCAGGCTCGTTTTGCGGGTGGTACGGGCCGTGCCTGCGGGCGCTTCCCAATGGCCTGTTCGCTTGCTCGCTTCGTCCGCTCTCTTCTCATGGTGCCCGTCATGATGCTCGCGGTCACGACCGCCTGCATGCTCGCGGCGTGCAGCTCCGCGACCGTGGGCACCGGTTCCACGACGGCGGCGCCGAGGCGAATGACGCTGCCGTAGGCCCCGACGGCGTGCCCACGGAGACCAACGCACCGCTCGGCGCAAAGTGCCATTGCAGCAGCTCCAACGGCACGTGCTGCGCCGCGGGGCTCCTCTGTCGCACGCCCTCGGCATGCAACGTCGTCACGACGAACGGCTGCTACACGGAGGGCACGTGCGCGCCGAAGTCGAAGGAGGGCGAGCCGTGCGTCGGCCCAGCCGATTGCGCCGTTCAAGGCTCCATCTGCGTCGGAGAGAAGTCGGGCATGTGCTTCCTCTCGCCGAGCGCCACGCTGCGCTGCAGCTCGAGCCTCGAATGTCCGGACGGCCGGACGTGCGCGGACAGCTACTGCAAGGTAGTGAGCGGCAGGACCTGCTTCGAGACGACGGACTGCGCGTCGCGGTACTGCACCGGCGGGAAGTGCGAGTGAGCGCGCAAGCGAAGTGCACGCTGAGCTGAGCTGCGTTGGAGACCCAGCCCTCAAGCCATCAGGATTGCTTAGCTAATCAATGTTGACTGGCCGGCCGGCCAAAAATACACCGTTGACCTTCTGCGGCCCGATGACAGAGTCCGCGGCGATCGCGTAGGCACGCGATCGCGACCTGGGCGGGGACTCCCGGGCGGCGAAGA